>JAIZOF010000001.1:216380-516380 GCA_020525365.1 Sulfurovum sp.
CCCATATCAGGCATTGCTGGAGCTGCTGCTGGAGCTTGCTTCTCTTTAATATCTGAAACGGTTGCTTCTGTTGTTAGAAGTAGGCTTGCTACTGATGTAGCATTTTGAAGTGCTACTCTCTCTACTTTTAATGGGTCAATAATTCCCGCATTAAACATATCGACATACTCACCAGTTGCAGCATTGAAACCAAAGTTTGCTTTGTCGGAATTGGCAATCTTGTCTGCTACCACACCCGCATCAAACCCTGCATTAGATGCAATCTGTTTCATAGGCGCATAGACAGCTCTAAGGATGATATCTGCACCAACTTGCTCATCACCACAAAGATCAAGGTTGACTGATTTGGATGCCTTAACAAGTGCTGCACCACCACCAATAACAATACCCTCATCGACTGCCGCTTTGGTTGCAGAGAGTGCATCATCAACTCTGTCTTTTTTCTCTTTCATTTCAGTCTCAGTTGCTGCACCAACTTTGATGACCGCTACACCACCGCTAAGTTTTGCTAGACGCTCTTGAAGCTTCTCTTTGTCATATTCACTTGTAGTATTATCAACTTGGATTTTAATCTCTTGAACACGTGCTTCAACAGCCTTAGAGTCACCCTTACCATCAACAATGACTGTATTGTCTTTGTCAATAACCACACGTCCTGCCTGACCAAGGTCTTCCAAGGTTGCCTTATCAAGACTTAAGCCAAGTTCTTCAGTGATGACATTACCACCTGTAAGGATAGCAATATCCTTGAGCATCTCTTTTTTTCTGTCACCAAACCCTGGTGCTTTGACCGCAGCAATGTTCAGCACACCTTTGAGTCTGTTAAGTACCAATGTTGCCAATGCTTCACCTTCTACATCATCAGCAATAATAAGCAGTGGTCTGCTACTTTGCTGAATTTGTTCCAATACAGGAATAAGATCTTTAAGTGATGTAATCTTACTATCAGCAATAAGCAGTAATGGGTTTTCAAGTTCGCATGTCATCTTTTCAGAATTGGTTACAAAGTATGGAGAGAGATATCCTCTGTCAAACTGCATACCTTCGACTACTTCAAGGTCATCATTAATACCTTTGGCCTCTTCAACTGTGATAACACCATCTTTGCCCACTCTATCCATTGCTTCAGCAATGAGACTACCAATATTTTCATCAGAGTTTGCAGAGATGGTTGCAACCTGTGCAATCTCTTTTTTATCTTTGACCTCTTTGGTAATCTTTTTAAGCTCATCAATAATTGCATTAGAGGCCTTGTCCATTCCTCTTTTAACTTCAATGGGGTTGGCACCTGCAGTAATATTTCTAAGCCCCTCTTTGAAAATGGAGTGTGCCAGTACAGTAGCAGTAGTGGTACCATCACCTGCCTCATCGGCAGTATTGCTTGCCACTTCTTTGACTAACTGTGCACCCATATTTTCAAGTGTATCATCAAGTTCAATCTCTCTTGCAACGGAGACACCATCTTTGGTAATATTGGGCGCACCAAAACTCTTTTGGATGAGTACATTACGTCCCCTCGGTCCCATAGTAACCTTTACGGCATCTGCCAGTTTGGTTACACCTTCAAACAGTCCATTTCTTGCGTTATCTGAAAAGTGAATCTCTTTTGCCATTTTTCTACTCCTTGTATTCTTTTTAGTATATTAAGTTAATTTTATGTTATGCAATGACACCAAGTACATCGGAAACTTCAAGTACCAAGTACTCTTTGTTGTCAAGTATTAACTCTGTTCCAGCATACTTACCAAATACGACAACATCTTTAACTTTGATATCTTCAACATCATTTCCAACTGCTAGTACATTACCTCTAGATGGCTTCTCCTTAGCATTGTCTGGGATGATGATGCCACTAGCTGTAGTGTTTGCTTCTTCAACTCTTTCTATAAGAAGTCTTTTACTGAGTGGTTTAAAGTTCATCTGATACCTCCGGTATGTTTAATTGATTTTTGTATGGGGATTCTACAATATTTTTTTAAAAATGTCAATAAAATTTAGTCAAATAGACTAAAACTTCCTACAAATTTTTTTACACCTTTTAAGTATTTACTGTAGTATTAATGAAAAAATAAAAACGGATTGTATCTTTTTTCGTTGACTAAAAAGTAATCAAAAAGTGTTATGCCAAGCATTTTAACCCCTTTTTAAGTAAGAATAAACTAAAATCTCGACCTCTCAAGAATGTCAAGGTAGCTCAGCTGGTTAGAGCGCTGGTCTCATAAGCCGGAGGTCGAGGGTTCAAGTCCCTCTCTTGACACCACTCCTTTAACTATATTTTTTAAATTTTACTATGAATTTAACATAAAAAATCCATTCTGAGCAACCACAATTATGATTGATCTCAAATATCTTCAGAACCATTTTGATGAAGCTTAGCTACAAAATTACAAGAAAAAGGGTGTTGATGCGCAGACATACAAGGTGCTTAAAACACTTTTTGCACAACTTAAAGAGGCTAACGCAACACTTGAGGCACTCAAGGCAGAACAGAACAGTATGTCTAAGCTTTGGGCGAGTATAAGCGTGAGGGTAAGGCATTGTTGAACTTAAAGCAAAAGTTGAGGTCACCAATAAAGAGGCAATGATACCATTGCAGGAAGGCAAGAAGAAGCAGAGGTTGCATTGTATGAGTAGCGCTGGCAATTCAAATCTTCGATGACTCTGTACAGAGGGTGCCAGTGAAGATGATAATATTGAACTTCGTAAAGTGCTTGAGCCACGTAGTTTGATTTACTGAACCATTGGAACACTGGGCATTGGCAGAAAAAAATGGATGGATTGACTTTGAGCGTGGAGTCAAGTTGGCAAAGAGAGTCGTTTCTCTATTTTGCGTGGTGAGGCGGCAAGGCTTGAGAGAGAGCACCAGTAATTTCTTTCTTGATGTCAATAGGGAAAAAGTTTGAAGAGATATGTGTGCCGTTTATGAATAGCACAGATGCTTCAAGGCACAGGACAATTACCAAGTTTGAGGATGATCTTTTCAAGATTTTGTGATGAGGACCTTTGAGGATTCCTACAGCAGAGGTGCCATTGACCAATATGTACAATGATGAAATCTTTAAAGAGAAGTGAATTACCTGTGCTAATGACAGGCCTATACCATGTTTTAGAAAAGAAGCTTGGGGAGTGCAGGGCGTGATACTCGTGGAATGATAAGACAACACCAATTTGATAAAGTAAGAGATGTAGTTTGCTATTTCACACCCCGATAAAAGTGATAAAATTTTTGAAATGATGGTACAGAATGCATCAGATATTTTGACTGCATTAAGGTTGCCACACAGTTTGTAGCGTTATGCGGTGGGGATCTTGGCTTCTCTGCGGCAAAGACCATTGATCTTGAGGTGTATGGCTACCAGGGCAGAACAAGTATCGTGAGATCAGTTCAATCCTCAAATACCCATGATTTTTCCAGGCAAGACAGCGCAAAGATACGATTTAAAGATGACAAAGAAATCGACTAGTACATACATTGAACGGTTCTGCCTGCACTAGCAGTTGGTATTACACCTGATTGCACCATTATGGAGAATTATCAGAATGCAGATGGATCAGATTGAGATACCAGAGGTTTTGAAGAGATATATGTAATAGAAACCAAGGCTACCTCTATTGTTTACACTGTCTGTGATGAATCCTTTAGCGTGATTTTGGTTTTCCTTCCATGCTTAAGTAGCTGTTGAGTGCACCAATGTAGTAATCTTTTTAAGCTCATCAATAATAGTGCATTAGAGGCCTTGTCCATTCCTCTTTTAACTTCAATGGGGTTGGCACCTCTGTGTATTTCTAAGCCCCTCTTTGAAAATGGAGTGTGCCAGTACAGTAGCAGTAGTGGTACCATCACCTGCCTCATCGGCAGTATTGCTTGCCACTTCTTTGACTAACTGGAGCACCCATATTTTCAAGTGTATCATCAAGTTCAATCTCTCTTGCAACGGAGACTTACCATCTTTGTGTGGGCGCACCAAAACTCTTTGGATGAGTACATTACGTCCCCTCGGTCCCATAGTAACCTTTACGGCATCTGCCAGTTTTAGTTTACACCTTCAAACAGTCCATTTCTTGCGTTATCTGAAAAGGTGAATCTCTTTTGCCATTTTTCTACTCCTTGTATTCTTTTAGTATATTAAGTTAATTTTATGTTATGCAATGACACGGTACATCGGAAACTTCAAGTACCAAGTACTCTTTGTTGTCAAGTATTAACTCTGTTCAGCATACTTACCAAATACGACGCATCTTTAACTTTGATATCTTCAACATCATTTCCAACTGCTAGTACATTACCCCTAGATGGCTTCTCCTTGGCATTGTCTGGGATGATGATGCCACTAGCCTGTAATTTGCTTCTTCAACTCTTTCTATAAGAAGTCTTTTACTGAGTGGTTTAAAGTTCGCTGATTACCTCCGGTATGTTTAATTGATTTTTGTATGGGGATTCACACAATATTTTTTAAAATGTCAATGAAAATTTAGTCAAATAGACTAAAACTTCCCACCTGGGGGTACACACCTTTTAGGTATTTACTGTAGTATTAATGAAAAATAAAACGGATTGTATCTTTTTTCGTTGACTAAAACAATCCAAAAGTGTTATGCCAACCATTTTAACCCCTTTTTAAGTAAGAATAAACTAAAATCTCGACCTCTCAAAGAATGTCAAGGTAGCTCAGCTGGTTAGAGCGCTGGTCTCTCATAAGCCGAGGTCGGGGTTCAAGTCCCTCTCTTGACACCACTCCTTTAACTATATTTTTTTAAATTTTTACTATAATTCCATAACATAAAAATCCATTCTAGGCAACCACAATTATGATTGATCTCAAATATCTTCAGAACCATTTTGATGAAGCAGCTACAAAATTACAGAAAAAGGGTGTTGATGCGCAGACACTTAAGGTGCTTAAAACACTTTTTGCACAACTTAAAGAGGCTAACGCAACACTTGAAGCACTCAAGGCAGAGCAGAACAGTATGTCTAAGCTTTTTGGGCAGTATAAGCGTGAGGGTAAAGATATTGTTGAACTTAAAGCAAAAGTTGATGCCAATAAAGAGACAATGATACCATTGCAGGAGAAGGCAAGAGAAGCAGAGGTTGCATTGTATGAAGTGGCACTGGCAATTCCAAATCTTCCTGATGACTCTGTACCAGAGGGTGCCAGTGAAGATGATAATATTGAACTTCGTAAAGTACTTGAGCCACGTAGTTTTGATTTTGAACCATTGGAACACTGGGCATTGGCAGAAAAAAATGGATGGATTGACTTTGAGCGTGGAGTCAAGTTGGCAAAGAGTCGTTTCTCTATTTTGCGTGGTGAGGCGGCAAGGCTTGAGAGAGCACTTATTAATTTCTTTCTTGATGTCAATAGGGAAAAAGGATTTGAAGAGATATGTGTGCCGTTTATGAATAACGCACAGATGCTTCAAGGCACAGGACAATTACCCAAGTTTGAGGATGATCTTTTCAAGATTTGTGATGAGGACCTTTATTTGATTCCTACAGCAGAGGTGCCATTGACCAATATGTACAATGATGAAATCTTACAAGAGAGTGAATTACCTGTGCTAATGACAGGCTATACACCATGTTTTAGAAAAGAAGCAGGGAGTGCAGGGCGTGATACTCGTGGAATGATAAGACAACACCAATTTGATAAAGTAGAGATGGTTGCTATTTCACACCCCGATAAAAGTGATAAAATTTTTGAAATGATGGTACAGAATGCATCAGATATTTTGACTGCATTAAGGTTGCCACACAGGGTTGTAGCGTTATGCGGTGGGGATCTTGGCTTCTCTGCGGCAAAGACCATTGATCTTGAGGTGTGGCTACCAGGGCAGAACAAGTATCGTGAGATCAGTTCAATCTCAAATACCCATGATTTTCAGGCAAGACGCGCAAAGATACGATTTAAAGATGACAAGAAGAATCGACTAGTACATACATTGAACGGTTCTGCACTAGCAGTTGGCCGTACACTGATTGCCATTATGGAGAATTATCAGAATGCAGATGGATCAATTGAGATACCAGAGGTTTTGAAGAGATATATGTAATAGAGGAAACCAGAAGGGCTACCTCTATTGTTTACACTGTCTGTGATGAATCGCTATGGCGTGATTTTAGTTTTCCTTCCATGCTTAAGTAGCTGTTGAGTGCACCAATGTAGGCTCTTGCAGAGGCAAGCATGGTATCAAGATGTAGTCCATGCCCAATGATGGCAGGTTCGTCTTCAAAGGAGACTTTGACGGTAACATTGGCAAGGGCATCTTTTCCTTCTGAGACTGATTTGACACTGTAACCTTCAAGGTTTCCATTGTAGCCAGTAATACGGTCAATCGTTTTGAAGACAGCATCAATGGTTCCCCCGCCAATACCGGCATCCATAATTTTTTTACCTTCTTTTACAATGCATACAGCTGCACTTGGTACCCCTTTAGAACAATCCATCAACTGAAGTGATACTATCTCATAGACTTGTGTGGCTTTGGTCATTTCATTGGTGACGAGTGCCCTGATGTCATCATCATAAATCTCCTTTTTTTGATCAGCAAGTATCTTAAAGCGTTCAAAAGAGGTGTTGAGTGCTTTATCATCAAGACTGAAGCCCAGTTTCTTCAATTTATCTTTAAATGCAGCACGTCCAGAGTGCTTGCCTAGTACCAGTGTATCATTCTTGCTCAAGCCAATATCTTCAGGACAGATAATTTCATAAGTCTCCTTATGTTTGAGTACACCATCTTGGTGTATGCCACTTTCATGTGCAAAAGCATTTTTACCAACAATGGCTTTGTTGGGTTGTGGCTCAATACCAGTGATGGTGGCAATGAGCCTGCTAGTAGGGTAGATCTCTTTAGCATTGATGTTAGTGTCGTATCCATTGAAAATATCACTCCTCACTTTAAGTGCCATGACAATCTCCTCAAGTGCTGCATTTCCAGCACGCTCTCCCAACCCATTAATGGTACACTCAACTTGTCTAGCACCATTAACAACTGCTTCAAGTGAGTTAGCAACACCAAGACCAAGATCGTTGTGGTTGTGTACAGAAATAATGGCACGCCCTTTGACATACTCACTCATCTCTTTAACCATTGCCCCAATTTCAGAGGGGAGCTTAAAGCCCACAGTATCTGGTAGATTAATGGTGGTTGCACCTGCTGTAATGACTGCATCACTAATCTCTTTCATGAAACCAATATCGGATCGTCCTGCATCTTCACAACTAAACTCCACATCTTTAACAAAAGTACGCGCATAGGAGACAGCTTCTACTGCACGTTTGATGACCTCTTCAGGCTTCATCTTTAACTTGTGTTCCATATGAATGGAGCTGGTAGCAATAAAAGTATGAATACGCTGATGTTTTGCTTTGGCAATCGCTTCACCAGCTGCTTTAATATCTCTCTCTAGAGCACGGGCAAGTGAACAGACAGTGGAGCTGATGATGCGTTGGGAAATTTTATCAATGGCATCGAAATCACCAGGGCTTGCTGCAGCAAATCCTGCTTCAATGATGTCAACCCCTAGACGCTCTAGCTGTATGGCAATTTGGATCTTCTCTTCGGTATTCATGGATGCACCAGGACTTTGCTCGCCGTCCCTTAATGTGGTGTCAAATATTTTGATAGTCTCTTTGTTCATATGTTTTACCTTGTAAAAATAGGTACCCTATTGCATTACACTATAAAATAGTATTTAGTATGAGTGTGACAAAAAGGTAGAAAAATTGTCTAATTTTACCCAAATTCGGGTAATTAGAAACTAAAGATGGGTTATAGAAAGACTAAAGAGATAGGAGCAGAAGTGTACTGTCTTGTTTGAAGATGGTTGTTTGGTTAATAATTTGTTTCATCGGTACACTCCTTTATGATTTGAATGGAGTATACATGTTTTTAATATTTTTGTCAAATATAGAATGAGTGAATCACATGACAGTGTGTGTGGGTTTTACTTTTTTGGAGATTTTAATAATGTTGTAAATGAGTCTTGAGATGATGGATTAGAGCAAAGATTTAAACTTTGGTGTTGCGTTTGACCATCTGATACAATTTGACTACAGCCTAAAATAGTATGAAATAGATAGTCATGTGTTATGTTGGCATCTAAACCTTTTGTTTGAACGAAATACTGAAGATTTTTTGCCTCGGCATAGTGCAAATAGGTGTCTGACATCCAGACAATAAAAGGTACTTTAAACTGTTCTTTGGGAGCACTGTTTTTAGGGTAGCCATGAAAATAAAACCCATTTTCCCCTAATGATTCTCCATGGTCAGAAATATAAAATAAGATAGCATTTTTATCTTGGAGCTTATTGATAATAGAAAATAGAAATTTATCTATTGCCACAATAGTATTATCATACGTATTGATGAGTATTTTTTGTGAACATCTTTTAACATCTTGATAGGTACAAATAGGTTTAAATTTAATATCATCAGTGTCAAGTCTATCTATATAGCTCTGATGAGAACCAAGTGTATGTAAAATGATTAACATTTTACCCTCTTTGTAGTTTTGTAATGTATGATGCAAGTATGGCAAAAGTGCCTTGTCTCTTGTTCCAAAATTTTGTTCATTGATAACTGCATATTTAGAAACAAGTGTATCGTAGCCCAAAAACCGATAAAATGAACTCAATGTTTGCAGGGAATAGATATGAACATTAAATCCAAGTCTTTGCATAATTGTGACAAAAGACTCTTCTTGTACCTGGGCTAGTTGTGTGTCACACTGTAAAGGAGTGAACATATATGCCAAAGATCGTATTGTTAAAGTATCACAAGATGTAACATTTTTAAAACTATATAGATGGGGAATTGTCTTGAGATATTGATTGGTCTCTTTTTTATACCCATTGAGTGAAAAATGATCAGCACGAGAAGATTCTCCTACGACAACAACTACGATGAGGTTATCATTTTTATTGTCTAAAATATAATTTTCAACTTGATTCGATTTTGCTTTCGTATAAGTTTTTTTCAATATTTTTAAAGATTTTACTGCTTTTTTGTATGCAACAATAAGGTCAATTGGTGAAGCCGCACTGATTGCCTTAATGGCAGTAAAGTCTCTAATTTGTCCTGGTTTTCGATATTTGTATCCTTGAAAATAAGCAACAGTAGACAAAAGAATCACAACAGTGATTGCACAATATAGAGCAGTTCTTTTTTTATATTTTTTAATTTGAATTAAAATGATGATTATCAAAGGGATAATGGCTGTTAAAAAGACCCAAACCAAAAAACTGATTGAAATAATTTCTTGTGTGAGAGAAAAATCATTAATAAGCCCACTAAGGAGAATATCCTCTGTAATTACAATATTATATTTCCATTTAAAAAAGATACTCCCACTCGCTAGCATTATCAAAATAACAGCTAAACTTTTTAAGAGTACTTGATGCAAAATGGCACCTATGGATAACAAAAGAGGTATCAAAAGCAAGGGAGCAATAGATAAGTAGATTGCTTCAAAATGATGATTAGCAAATAGGTTAAGTAAAAAGATATAAAAGCTAACAGTGGCAATAAAATATTCGAGTTTAAGCGATAGCTTCATTATTTTTGACTTTTATAGCAATATTTAGCCTGATAAAAATGATATATAAAAAATAAGATTTTTATCATTTTGGCTATGTTTTTACTTATCCTTATGGGCAAGACGACTTTTCATACTGTTCTCTTTTTCGTACGTTTCAATGATACTGCGAACAGTTTTTCCCTCAATAACCTCTGTGCTCAAAAGCTCTTGTGTCATTTTCTCGATCGCTCCTTTGTAAGTATGAAGCGTCTCTTTAACATAAGTATAGCGTTCGTTAAGGGTATGTTTGATGTAGGCATCCATCTCTTCGGCCATCTTTTCACTGTAGTCAGTATTTACCGCACCCCCGCCAAGGAAGGAGTTTTGGGTACGAGAGAGTACCATGAGTCCTGCCACATCGGTCATACCATAAATAGAGATCATATCTTTCAAGATAGCTGTAGCACGATCAAGGTCATTGCCTGCACCTGTACTAATTTCACCTATGAAAACCTCTTCTGAAGCACGTCCAGCAAGCAATACATCAACCTCAGCAAGTAGTTCGTGTTTCTGTTTGAGAAAACGCTCCTCATCTTCAGGAAGATGTAGAGTGTAGCCTAGTGCACCAAGCCCTCTTGGAATAATAGAGACTTTGGTAACACGTGTTGCACCCTTTGTTAATTCTGCCATCAACGCATGACCACTCTCATGATAGGAGACGATACGCTTTTCAGTCTCATTGATCTTTCTATTCTTCTTTTCTAATCCAACGAAAGAGCGCTCAATGGCTTCAAGCAGATCCTCTTGATCAATCTGTTTTTTATTCTGACGACCAGCAAGGAGAGCTGCCTCGTTGATGATATTGGCAAGATCTGCCCCAGCAAGTCCAGCTGTCTGCTTGGCAACAATTTCAAGGTCAACGCTAGAAGAGAGCTTAACCCCTTTGGAGTGTACTTTGAGAATTGCAAGACGCCCTTCGTAGTCAGGTTTGTCTACCAGTACTTGTCGATCAAAACGCCCCGCACGCAATAGGGCGGCATCAAGTGTTTCGGGACGGTTGGTAGCGGCAAGAACAATGACAGGAGTGTCGGTACCAAAACCATCCATCTCAGCAAGAAGTTGGTTAAGTGTCTGCTCACGTTCATCGTTTCCGCCCATCTGTCCACCAGCTGCACGGCTTTTACCAATTGCATCAATCTCATCAATAAAAATAATACAGGGTGCCTCTTTTTTTGCTTGTGCGAAGAGGTCACGCACACGACTGGCTCCAACGCCAACAAACATCTCAATAAAACCTGAACCACTCACAGAAAAGAAAGGCACACTTGCTTCTCCTGCCACGGCTTTTGCAAGCAGGGTTTTACCAGTACCTGGGGGACCCACAAGCAACACCCCTTTGGGAATCTTTGCACCCAATTCCATGTAGCGTTCAGGGAACTTGAGAAAGTCAACAATCTCTTTGACTTCATCTTTTGCCTCTTCAACCCCTTGCACATCACTAAATTTGGTATCAGGCTTCTCAGAGTTGATTAGCTTGTCTGCTTTGCCTGCACCCAGAATGCCACCACCCATTCCTTTTGACATCTTTTTGGCAAGGAAGATCCAGATGGCAAAAAAGATAAGAATGGGTAAGAGCATATTGATAATCTCAGAGAGAAAACCACTACCTATTACTCCTTCATAATCAATACGCTTCTTATCAAGTAGAGGGATGAGGTCTCGATCGTAAGTAGGTATATTGGAGGCAACATATCGTACTTTCCGCCCATTTTCATCTAAAATTGCTTCAACAGTACTTTGTGTCAGTTTGACACCCTTAACAACACCTTCTTCAATCTTTTTTTTAATTTCAGAATACTTTACTTGTTTGGTTAGTGATATGCGCTGTGTATTCACCATGGTATTAAATGAACCTGTTCCACTGTCACCAACAAATGTTTTAAATATCAAGATAATGACAATAGAAAAGATAGCAAATGCCAACAACGGATTGTCGTTGAAAAAGTTGTTTTTATTATTTTGGTTTTTATTATTTTTACCCATGTATATCCTTCTGATAAATAAGTGTTACCCACTCATCTTTGAGTATTCTTTTTTTTAAAGCAAGATCTTTAAATGATACTTTAACAAGATCCTCTTTTTTATCTAAAATGCCTGAAAGTATTAAATATCCGCCAGATTTAGTGGCCTTTTGCCACTCCAACAAGGCACAACTACTTCAGGTCTTAAGGGAAGAGTATATTCATTGGTGATGCTGCACTTCAATACTATCTTGGGGAAAGGGCACCATCTAGCAGAGGCTTCAGGCTGCAAAACTGTCTACTATTTGTTCTTGCAGGCCTCTGTTACAACCAAGAAAGTACCTATATTAATAAACTAGCACAGGCTTTTGCTGCCAAAAAGGTGCGTACCCACAATATATCCTAAAAAAGAGGCACAAAGAGAGCTCATTACCTCTAACGAAACTACACTGGTATCTAGACATATTCTATTATAAAATGGATTGGAAGGCAAGAAGTTTGAAAATTCCAATGTCGTTAACATTCTGCAGCTAATAATAGATAAAAATAGTAAAATAAGGTTACATCTAACTTTATCTTGTTTGCAAAAATGCTTCAATACGCTTAATTGTTGTGATCAACCCCAAGTATTACATATCATTCATCAACCCTGCACCTGTTAGTACAACAAGTGCTACACGAAGCGGCATACCAATCTTTCCCAAAACCAATATCTTTCTTAGTTACAATCGACTCAAGCACTTCATGATAATCACTTGCACAGTGGTTTTTGCCATGTTTGAAGTGCATTGTCATAAAGTCTGTTAATACTTCTTGTCCCTTCCTTGAAAGCTTTAACTGCCTTAGAGTCATACCTGTTGGTGCATTCAAAATCAACTTAATCTGCTCTGCCAACTCGACCAATGTTCCTGCTTCGCTCTTTGGTCGCATGTAAAATGATAGAGGTATTTTTATTGTCCCTAGGTCTACTCCAAACTCTTGAGCAAACTTTATGTTCATTCGATGCCTTTGATATAATGTGCGTTAAGCCACAAGAGCTATCGAGATTATAGTTTGAGGCAGATTTATTAATATTTTGAGGGTCGTGTTGTATCATCTCCTCCAAAGAGAAGATCTCCGATCACCATGGCTCCACCTTAGATCGTACTAAAAAATTAAGGAGTGCTTCTGCAAGAAACCTGTATTTTATACTCCATCACATCAGTTGCACCATCACGTTTGGAGAGTTTTTCCTTGCTCGTTGTTAATCATTGCCACATGATAAAAACTGAGGAAGTCAAAACCCAATGCATTATACACCACAATCTGCTTAGGCGTATTATAGAGATGGTCGTCACCACGGGATTACGTCGTCAAACCCATCAATGCATCATCAATGGCGACAACGAAATTATATGAACGGTGCGCCGTCTGCACGAGCAATAATGAAATCACTCCACCTCCAGCAGCGGACAATATCTCCTTGACTCCATCGTCGTGCCAATCATGCCCCTGCGGTGCTTCTTAATACGGATGACTGGTTAACTCCCTGTGGAGGCGTGTACCACTAAATCACGATAGCGACCCATCATAATGGGACGTTCTGCGTGCTGTCTAAGTTGCGAAGTGCACTCAAGTTCCCTTGGTCATATAACACTTGTAGGCTTTATTCTCTTTAAGAAGCTGGATCAATATACTTTATAAAGGTCAAACGCTTTCTTGACCCTGATAGACCACTTCACCGTCATAGCTCAACCCTGCCCACTAAATGCCTTAATAATTGCTTCAAGTGCCTCTTTGGAGTTTCGAGAAAGATTCGCATCTTCACGCGAAGTAAAAATTTTCCATTGTTGTGTCTAGCAGTCAACCAAGAAAAAAGTGCTGTTCTCAGTCCACCAATATGTAGATACCCTTGTGGAGTAAGGAGCAAAACGTGTTACCGTCGACATAAATTAACCTAATTTTTTCGCAAAGTAATTATACCATGAGGAGTAGCTAAGAGGGAGAGGGTGGCTGTGCAGGTTTTGTCGGACTAGGCGGTACAAAACCTTAAAATAATTAGATATAATCACAACACAACAGAACAAGAGGCATGCAGTAACGTGAGCATAGACAAAAAGAAAACATTGTCAAGCAATGCATGCTGGTATACTACTAACTACCCAAAAGGCATTTTAATGATAGGTATCGTCGACTATAGTATGGGCAACCTGCTCTGTCATTAATGCTTTTTGGTGTGCGGGTACCAAAGGTACTAGAGAGGACCCAGAGAAGCTTCTTGCACTATGACAGACTCGTCCTTCCAGGTGTTGGTGCATTTGGTGATGCTATGATGATTTAAAGAAGCGGATGGATGAAGGGTCAAAGCCTTTGCTGCTTCCAGGAAACCATTACTAGGTATCTGTTTCAGTGGTAACTTCTTTGAAAGTAGCAAGAGTTTGTTTCACTAGCTATCTAGGGGCTCATCCCTGGGAAAGTGGATTGCATTTGACGAAAGCAGATTTGATCACCCTCAAAAAGTATTCTCATGGTTGAATGAACTATTTGTACAAAAACAGCACAAAACCATTTGATGGCTCAATCACAGTTTGATTCCTATTTTGTCCACTCATTCCATCATGATGATACGTACACCATAGGTAAACCATGGTTACGAGCTTTGTAGCTGTCAACAAAGAGAACATCTACGGTATATACAACCCCACCCAGAGAAGAGTCACAAACGGGTTGAAGATTATAGGAGACTCTTGCAATCTATAAACTTTGTAATACTTAAAGAAGGGAGAGATCCGATGCAAGAAGAAGAAAAGACCATTTCATCAAAAATATAGAAATCGAAAACTTCAAATGTTTCAAAGAGTTCAAAGCAGAAGGTTTTTTGAGACTGGTCAATCTCATTGGTGGGAAGAATAATGGGAAGACGGCTTATGAGGCGTGTTATCTTACTACAAATATGCATCAAAATCACACAACATGTAGATTTAAACATACTATGGGGTAATTGCGAATGAAAGAATGGATGTATTTTGAAATGATTTAAATTCTTATAATCATTCAAAGCAACAAACAGAGAACAAGTAGATTTTATTACAGAATGATGTTATTAGCTCAATTGACTACATATGATGATTGTGTGTATTAACTTTAAATGAAACTCAATAAAATAAATATGAGAGGTCTTGATTTAAATAACAGAATTTAAAATATCTTCAGTGGTATCATATTATGACATAACATCTATTCATGATTTCAAAATAAATACTTTTATAAAATTTTTAAAAATAATCCCTCAATGAGTGGACAAAATAGAGATAAAACTCTTGATTGAGCCCATCAAATAGTTTTGTGCTGTTTTGTACAAATAGTTCATTCCAGCCCATATGAGGTACTTTTTGAGGGTGATCAAATCTGCTCTCGTCAAATGCAATCACTTTCCCAGGGATGAGCCCTAGTCCTTCGTGGCTCCCAAACTCTTCACTGCTTTCAAAAAGAAGTTGCATACCCAAACAGATACCTAGTAATGGTTTCCCTGAAGCAACAAAGGTTTTGACCGCTTCATCCATCCCACGCTTCTTTAAATGCATCATAGCATCACCAAATGCACCAACACCTGGAAGGACGAGTCTGTCATAGTGCAGAAGCTTCTCTGGGTCACTCTCTAGTACTGCTTTGGTGCCCACTTTTTTAAAAGCATTAATGACAGAGGCAAGGTTGCCCATACTATAGTCGACGATACCTATCATTTAAAATGCCTTTTGGGTAGTTGAAGTAAAGTATACCAGCATACATTGCTTGACAATGTTTTCTTTTTGTCTATGCTCACGTTACTGCATGCCTCTTGTTCTATTGTGTTGTGATTATATCTAATTATTTTAAAAGGTTTTGTACCGCCTAGTCGACAAACCTGCACAGCACCTCTCCCTCTTAGCCTCCTCATGGTATAATTGCAAAAAAATTAAGGTTAATTTATGTCGACAGTAACACGTTTTGCTCCTTCTCCCACAGGGTATCTACATATTGGTGGACTGAGAACAGCACTTTTTTCTTGGTTAACTGCTAGACACAACAATGGAAAATTTTTACTTCGCATTGAAGATACAGATCTTTCTCGAAACTCCAAAGAGGCACTTGAAGCAATTATTAAGGCATTTGAGTGGGCAGGGTTGAGCTATGATGGTGAAGTGGTCTATCAGTCCAAGCGTTTTGACCTTTATAAAAAGTATATTGATCGGCTTCTTAAAGAGAATAAAGCCTACAAGTGTTATATGACCAAAGAGGAGCTTGATGCACTTCGCAAAGCACAGACAGCACGCAAAGAACGTCCACATTATGATGGTCGCTATCGTGATTTTAGTGGTACGCCTCCTGAGGGAGTTGAACCAGTCATCCGTATTAAAGCACCGCAAGAGGGCATGATTACTTTTGATGATGGTATCAAGGGAGATATTGAGATCGCTGCTACGGAGGTAGATGATTTCATTATTGCTCGTGCAGACGGTACACCGACATATAATTTCGTTGTCGCCATTGATGATGCATTGATGGGTTTGACTGACGTAATCCGTGGTGACGACCATCTCTATAATACCCCTAAGCAGATTGTGGTGTATAATGCATTGGGTTTTGAGCTTCCTCGATTTTATCATGTGGCAATGATTAACAACGAGCAAGGAAAAAAACTCTCCAAACGTGATGGTGCAACTGATGTGATGGAGTATAAAATACAAGGTTTCTTACCAGAAGCACTCCTTAATTTTTTGGTACGTCTAGGGTGGAGCCATGGTGATCAGGAGATCTTCTCTTTGGAGGAGATGATACAACTTTTTGACCCTCAAAATATTAATAAATCTGCCTCAAGCTATAATCTCGATAAGCTCTTGTGGCTTAACGCACATTATATCAAAGAGGCATCAGATGAAAAGCTTATAGGTTTGCTCAAAGAGTTTGGAGTAGACCTAGAGGACAATAAAAATGCCTCTATCATTTTACATGCGACCAAAGAGCGAAGCAAGACATTGGTTGAGTTGGCAGAGCAGATTAAGTTGATTTTGAATGCACCAACAGGGTATGATTCTAAGGCAGTTAAAAAAGCTTTCAAGGAAGGGACAAAAGAGATATTAACAGACTTTATGACAATGCTTCAAACATGGCAAAAACCACTGTACTTGCCAAGTGATTATCATGAAGTGCTTGAGTCGATTGTAACTAAGAAAGATATTGGTTTTGGGAAGATTGGTATGCCGCTTCGTGTGGCACTTGTTGGCGCACTAACAGGTGCAGGGGTTGATGAGATGATGGCAATACTTGGGGTTGAT
This sequence comes from Sulfurovum sp., assembly GCA_020525365.1. Lineage (NCBI taxonomy): Bacteria > Pseudomonadati > Campylobacterota > Epsilonproteobacteria > Campylobacterales > Sulfurovaceae > Sulfurovum > Sulfurovum sp. The sequence goes on from JAIZOF010000001.1 coordinate 233,216, forward strand.
GCAACAATTAAGCGTATTGAAGCATTTTTGCAAACAAGATAAAATAACCTCTTGTTAGACATAGCCTTGTTTTACTGTTTTTTATCCTAATGTGCTGGGAAATATTAACGATTGTATTGTAGGAATTTTTTCAAACTTTTCTTTGCCTTCCAATCCATTTTATAATGAATATGCTCTAGATACCAGTGTAGTTCGTTAGAGGTAATAGCTCTCTTTTGTGCCTCTTTTTTTAGGATATATTGTGGAATACGCACCTTTTTGGCAACAAAAGCCTGTGCTAGTTTATTAATATAGGTACTTTCTTGGTTGTAACAGAGCCTTGCAAAGACAAATGGTAGACCAGTTTTTGCATACCAAGCCTCTGCTAGATCGATGCCCTTTCCCCCCTTAAGATAGTATTGAAGTGCAGCATCACCAATGAATACTCTTCCCTTAAGACCTAGTAGTTGTGCTAGCTTGTTGGAAGTGGCAGAGGCAGGATCTTTTTGGTCTTCTCCAGGGATAAGAAGCACACTGTAGACGCTCTTTTTGGCAATGATGCCAACATCAGTACAGTGACATTTTTTTGATACTACTGAAGAGATAAATGCTGCATGTATTGCCCTTCTTTTAAAGTCATGGTTGATTTTTGATGGGATAGCACGGTTGTGGTGAAATGCCATTTTTGCACCACTACTTTTAAGTCGTTTTTTGAGAAAAATATGAAAAGGAAGGAGATTGAGGTATGAGATGGAGCCAAAACGTATGCCCATAATGCTCCTACCTCCTTTTTGGATAATTTAAGCGCAATTATACCAAACAAGAATTATAATCGGTCAATATTGCAAGGAGTCTTGTGTGGTAACAATAGAGTTTCTCGGACCCATTAAAAAGCCCTCTGTAGAGATTGAAGCCAAAACACTTTTAGATGTAGCAAAACAACTGAAGGAAGATAAGGAGATTCAAGAATGGTTACCGCAATGTGCTGTAGCATTAAATGATACCATGGTGAATGATCTTTCCATACCATTGAAAAATGGAGACAGAATTTCCATCCTTCCCCCTGTTTGTGGCGGATAACAGTTACATTAGTAAAACGTAGTGATATATTTATTGTAATACTTTAATTATAGTAGGGATACCGATGGAATTATATAATGGTTCTTTAGATGTTAAAGAGATTTTTACCAGATGGCTGGATGAAGAAGCCAGATCAAATTATGGTGCCTTTATTCCATTTATAGGAACAATACGTGCTGAAAATGGTATAGAAGCACTCAGTTTTGATATTTATGAACCCGTACTGAAAATATGGTTTGATACATGGCAAGAGAGAGCTAAAGCAAGAGGGGCAATAGTAAAGATGGCACATGCCATTGGGGATGTACCAATACATTCGTCTTCTTATATTGCAGCAGTATTTTCTCCTAAGCGACGTGTGGCATTGGATCTCATAGAAAAATTTGTTGAAGATTTCAAGGCTAACGCACCTATTTGGAAGTATGATATGAAGCATGGGGAACGTATCTATGCAAAAGATAGAAGTACACCGATGGATGGTGCAGGGCTACTGGGGTAATTTTGCAAGTTAGTTATAAATAGTGTTAGCAAGCACTGCTCTGTAATGCTAGAATGAATAATAAATTTGAAAAAGGAACTTTTCCCATGATACATTTTGATGAATCGATGGCATTACTTGAGGGTTTACAGATTAAAAAGTATAAGACTAAAAAATGCTATCTAATGGATACACTCGGTTATGTGTTAGCAGAAGATATTGTTGCCAAGCACAACTCTCCAGAACTTCCAACTTCAGGGATGGATGGATATGCGATTATATATGAAGATCAGGCAATGGGACGGCTTAAAATTACTAGCATAAATCCTGCTGGCTCAACACTATGTAGTCAGGTAATTGGTGGAACTTGTATTAAGACTTTTACAGGATCACTGATGCCAGAGGGTGCCGATACACTCATTCCTATTGAAAATGTAGAGGTAGAAGGTAATGAGATTATCATTAAAGAGGAGGTACCTCAAGGTTTTGCCGTACGTGAGGTAGGTGAGAATTATGCCAAAGGGCAGAAGCTCATTGAAATGGGCACCAAGATAGATTTTTCTCATATTGGTGTACTTGCTAGTTTGAATATTGTACACGTATTGGTTTATGAAAAGCCGATAGTTTCCATTCTCTCTACCGGATCCGAGCTACTTGATTTGGGTGAAGTACAGATAAATAATTCACAGATACGTTCATCGAATAACTATACTATTGAAGCAATTGTTAAGAAGTATGATGGGCATCCTATGCAGTTAGGATGTGTTGGTGATGACAAAGCAAGTATTAAAACAGTGGTTTCTGATGCGCTAGAGAAGAGTGATATTGTAGTGACTACTGGTGGGGTGAGTGTTGGAGACTTCGACTTTGTCAAGGATATTATCTATGAATTGGAGTGTGAAGTTATTTTCAAAGGGGTGCGTGTCAAGCCAGGTCAGCATATTATGGTAGCACGTAAAGCAGATAAGTTCATTGTGGCACTTCCTGGTTTTGCATACTCTGCAACAGTAATGGCACTGGTCTATGTGGTGCCACTGATTGAAAAGCTACAAAGAGGCAAAAACCCCATAAAGCAGGTAAGGGCTAAACTTAAAGAGCCATTTTCCAAACGTACAAAAAAGGCAGAGTTTACAGCTTGCAATATCTCACTTATACAAGGAGAGTATTATGCAGACTTCAAAGGAAAAAAGGTTGGCACATCTGCTATCTTAACCAATATGCTTGGTAATATTGGACTTATCTTTACCTCTGAGAATGATACTTCTAAAGAGACTGGAGATGAGGTGACTGTACTACTGCTAGATTAGTCATAAAATTCCTTTTGCCATAACCATGTTTTTAGAGTGCAAGAATTGACTCCCTTGCCTTTAAAAATAGTGCAAAATCAGATGCTGTTTTACACCCCATTTTTACCGCATAACCTAAAAGCTCTTTATGTAGTCTATAATTCATTATTAATCCTTTTTAGTATTTTTTATATCAAATTGTAATTTAATATAAAAAAAATCATTAAAAGTATGTCAATTTGACATACTTTTTAAGAAAAATATCCTATAATTTGATATATAAAAAATTAAAGGAGTAATGATGCAGACTATGACAGAGACTATAGAAAAACTAAAAGATATTATTTCTGAAACCAAGATAGGCAGCAAGGTGTTTGATAAAGATGTTGCCAATGCACTCAATATTCCACAAGCAACCTTTGCAACAATGAAGAAACGAAATGCTATTCCTTATGAGGAGATACTTGAATTTTGTGCACTTAAAAAGATCTCTGCCAATTGGCTCTTTTTTGATCAAGCGGTTGACATGCTCAAGGAGCAGACAGAGAAGTATTTTAGGGTACGCTATTTTGCAGACATCCGTGCAAGTGCTGGAGGGGGAGCTGAAGTATTTGATGAGAACTATGAGACTATTGCTATCGATAAGAAAATTATGCATAATATGGTAGGATTGGGAAATACTGAACTTGAGGCAATACATGTTGATGGCGAATCGATGGAGCCTACCCTTCAAGATGGAAGTATTGTTTTTATTGATCGTGCCCAAACCAATATCAACAAAGATGGTATCTTTATTGCTGCAACTACAGCTGGACTCTTCATTAAGCGTATCCGCCAAAGAGCCGACGGTATGGTAGAATTAATCTCTGACAATAAAGCATATTCACCTGAAGTGCTTTCTCCTGATGAGGTGGTGATTGTGGGAAAAGTAGTTGGAAATATTGAGAGTCTGTAAGAATAGATGTCGTTAGCCAATAATGATCTTGAAGAGATACTTCAGACATATTTGATATTGATGGATACTGAAAAGTATTTTGAGGCACATGAGGTGCTAGAGGAAGCATGGCATTTGCTACGGTTTCACAAAGACCCCCTTGCCAATCTTGCTAAAGGGCTCATCAATGGGGCAATTGCATTTGAACATTTGAAACGCAATAAAGAGAGAGCAGTTGCACGTGCACAACGGGTAATTGTCTCTTATGAGCGCCATAAACATTTGTGCGTGGAAGGGATAGAATATTTTATGCTTTTTGCTAAGGCATGCAAAAAGATTGAAATATTAAAAAAGAAATATATGTTACATGGCGTATAAAAATTAAATATTATATCGATAGACTTTTCTTTCTTAAACTATGCACTGACAGCGGTCTCTTAGTGAGATTTTTATAGAATAATAAACTAATTTTTGGAGTATATTATTGTATGATTAAAAAAAATAAAAAAATAATTGTTTTGGGTCTTGTTGTTACCTTAGCTTTTACCTATCTTTCCGGCTCTTCCCTTTCAACAAAAGAGACAAAAAAATCTACCGCAAAAGAGAAACTTGAATCCTATATTAAATTTACTCAAATTCTAAATGTTATTGAAAGAGAGTATGTGGATGATATTAATACCACAGCACTTATCAACAAAGCACTTAAGGGGCTTATGACAAACCTTGATGCTCACTCAACTTTTATGGATACCAAGTCTTATAAAAATTTAACCGTTCAAACCAAAGGTGAATTTGGTGGATTAGGCATCTCTGTAGGCATGAAGGATGGTGCGCTGACAGTCATTGCACCACTTGATGGTACACCTGCTATGAAAGCGGGTGTTAAAGCAGGTGATATTATTCTCAAGATCGATGACAAGGCAACTATTGGTATGAATATCGATGAGGCAGTTCAGTTAATGCGTGGAAAACCAGGAACGGATATTACACTCACTGTCATACGCAAAAAAGAGTCTAGACCACTTAAGATTAAAATTACCAGAGGCATTATTAAGATTGATTCAGTTTATGCCAAAACCATCGAAGGTGCTAGTGGGATACTCTATTTGCATATAGTATCTTTTGATCAAAAAGTAGTCAAGAGTGTTAAAAAGGCAATTCAAGAGCACAACAATACTAAAGGGATTATTCTTGATTTGCGCAATAACCCAGGAGGGCTACTTGATCAGGCAACTGGTTTGGTTGATATGTTTGTTGAAAAAGGTGTTATTGTGAGCCAAAAAGGTAAAAGCAAACATGAAAATATTAAATACAAAGCACATAGAGAGAGTACTGACACCAAAACACCTATTGTAACACTTGTTAATAGTGGTTCTGCTTCAGCAAGTGAGATTGTCTCTGGTGCATTACAGGATTTTAACCGTTCTGTTATTGTTGGAGAGAAGACTTTTGGTAAAGGGTCGGTACAGGTTGTTATACCTGTAGGCAAGAAAGAAGCACTTAAATTAACCATAGCACGCTACTATCTCCCAAGTGGACGCACCATTCAAAACAAAGGTGTTACACCTGATATTATTGTTCATTTTGGTAAAATAGAGTATGTCAAAGACCTAATACGCTTTAAAGAGAAAGACCTTAAGAAGCATCTTGAGGTTGAGTTGGAAAAAATAGATGGTAAAAAGCAGAGTAAAAAAAGTGATGATACTACTGTAGCTGAAGATCAAAATATGACTAAATATAAAAAATATATTACAGAAAAAATGGTCTATAGTGATACGCAGCTTAAAAGTGCCATTGATATTCTTAAAGCACTTATTGTTGCACAAAAAGGGAAATAGTGTATGAATAAAAAGTCACTTATATATGAAGGTAAGGCTAAAAAGATTTGGTCTACAGATAATGAAAAACTTTATATTTCTGAGTTTAAAGATGACTTAACAGCATTTAATGGAGAGAAGAAGTCAAGTGAAGCAGGAAAAGGGGCACTTAATAACAAAATATCTACCGAACTCTTTAAATTTCTTAATACTAAAGGGGTTCCAACACATTTTATTGAAATGCTTGATGGTACCCATATGCTACATAAAAAAGCCGAAGTGATTCTTATTGAGGTGATTGTACGCAATATTGCCACAGGAAGTCTCAGTCGTAATCTTGGTATTGAAGATGGAAAAGTACTTCCCTTTGCGCTGGTAGAATTTGATTATAAAAATGATGAACTAGGAGACCCTAAACTTAATGATCAGCATTGCCTTATTCTTGAATTGGTTAATGATGCGGCAGAGCTTGATTTTATCCGCTACTGGGCAAGGCGCATCAATGAGCTTCTTAAAGTATTTTATGAAGAGCGTGGGCTTATATTGGTTGATTTTAAACTTGAGTTTGGACGTGATGTAGATGGTAATATTATGCTTATTGATGAGCTCAGCCCAGATAATTTTAGACTTTGGGACAGTGAAAGTGGTGAGAGTATGGACAAAGATCGTTTTCGAAAAGGTCTTGGTGGACTCAAGGTGGCATACGAAGAGGTGCTTAACAGAATTTTAAGGGGAAACAAATAATGACAACAGCAATTGTAAATATATTTTTAAAAGAAGGTGTATTGGATCCCCAAGGAAAAGCAACACATCATGCACTTGATTCACTTGGCTTTAAGGGTGTAAAAGATGTACGCATAGGAAAGCAGATTATTCTGCAGCTTGAAACAGATGACAAGAGTGAAGCCAAAGCCAAAGTTAAAGAGATGTGTGAGATGTTGCTTGCAAATACAGTGATTGAAGACTATACTATTGAGATGAAGTAAATGAAAGTAGCAATATTACGATTTCCTGGAACCAACTGCGAATTTGATACACAGTATGCGTTTGAAAAACTAGGATATAGCACCGAACTTGTTTGGCATAAACAGGAGAGTCTTTCTAAAGATTTTGACCTAGTGGTCGTACCTGGTGGGTTTTCTTATGGTGATTATCTACGTTCAGGATCTATTGCCTGTTTTTCTCCTATTATGAAGGCAGTATCAAAATATGCTAAAAGTGGTGGTAAGGTACTTGGTATTTGTAATGGATTTCAGATACTTACAGAGGTTGGGCTTCTTCCTGGGGCTTTGAAGCGAAATAATAATCTACATTTTATCTCTAAACATCAAACATTGTATGTTGAGAATAATAATAATGCTTTCTTGAATCAGTGTGATAAAGGCGAGGTGCTCAATATCCCTATTGCTCATGCAGATGGGAACTATTATATTGATGATGAAGGCATCAAGAAGCTCGAAAGTAATGGGCAGGTGTTGCTTCGATACTGCGATAAAGCAGGTAACCGAGTTATGGTAAATGGTTCTGTTGCTTCTATTGCTGGTATCTGTAATGAAAAAAAGAATGTCTTTGGTCTTATGCCACACCCAGAGCGTGCACTTGAATCTATTCTTGGGAGTGAAGATGGCATTAAAATGCTGAAAGGTTTTAAGGTCTGATTTCTTTGATGCGTATCTTATACCCTATATGGACTTTTTTATTGATGGCAGCATCCATACTTCATGCTGAGAGTAGTTTTAAGTATAGCTATGTACCAAAAAAGGTGTATGAAAATCAGATTTTCCCCATTACCATTATTGATACACGTACAAAAAAGATCCCTCTTCACTATCGATTTGAGATAGGAAGTGATGTGTATCCTCTTTCTGCTGAACCGCTTGTTATTAAAAATGGAAATTATGACTTCTATACTTTTTACTTTAAAGCAGCACAATCAGGAGAAATTACCCTTCCACGCATCTTTATCGATATCAACGGGAAGAGTACCATTTTAGAATCTCATACTATTCCTGTAGTTACACTAAAACGGAGAAAAGATTTCTGTGGTGTGCTTGCTGCTGATATGAAGATCCAAAATTCACAAGTTTCCCACTATGACGAAAAGAACTATCTTGTTATGTTATCTGTAGAAGCCCATGAGGCTAACTTGGAAGATATGCATCTTCAAAAAGTTGAAGAATCAGGGGTTGAGGATATTGAACGCCAAGGAGCAAAAGCCAAAGGTGAGTTCTATGTAGTGATACCCACAACACAAAAAAAACTCAGTTTTACCTACTTTAATACGATTAAACACCAGTATGTTTTTTTAAAAACACCAGTAGAATTATTTGAAAATAGCGTTATTACACAGATTAATCTTAATCCTCAAGAAGATAACTTCGATAAACTTAAAAAGTATATTGTTATAGTATTGGTTGGATTCTTTTTTCTGATGCTTTTAATTTATCAAGATTTTTTCTATCTTATATTAGGAACAGTCTCCTTAATTACACTCCTTACTTTTTATGTACCAAAAGAACGTATATGTGTGAAGCAGGGTGCACCCCTTTATGTTCTTCCTACAAAGACTAGTGATGTCAGTACTGAAGTAGATAGTAAATACACCACCCCCCTGCTTGGGAAACGTTTAGAGTTTAGAAAGATTGAATATAAGAATGGCATTATAGGATGGGTTAAGGATGAAGATCTTTGCAAAAATTAGATTTTATTGGGGTGTAGTAGTCATCTCTTTTGTAAGTGGGGCTTTAATGATTCCTGCTATTTTTATTGCGCCAAAGTACAAAGGATCTATTATCCATACACTTAATAGGCTTAGTATGTTTCTTATGGGTGCAAGGTTTAAGCAAGAAGGGAAGATGGATCTTGAAGCTGACTTGTATGTGATGAATCATCAAGGGGTTATTGATATTGTTGGCATGGAAGCACTACAAAAGAACCACCTTCGATGGGTAGCAAAAAAAGAGCTTTTTGATGTATTGTGGTTTGGAAATCTACTCAGAGGCGGAGACATGATCTCTTTGGATAGAGGCAATAAAGCGGGGATAGTTAAGCTGATGAAAGATGTTAAAAAGTCTATAGAAGAAAAGCACCGTGCTGTTATCATTTTTCCTGAAGGTACCCGTGCTAAAGGTCAAAAATTGCTTCCTTTCAAGCAGGGTGCCAATATAATTGCTAAAAAATTGGGACTGAAAGTACAACCGATAGTCGTTACTGGTAGCAAATGGATACTAGATCAGCATGAAAGAACAGGACACGGTGGAACAGTACATTATAAATTTCTTCCAGTTGTTAATGTAGAAAAAGCCCCTGATAATTGGTATAAAACTATTCAGGAACAGATGCAAAAGGAGATAGACAATGCAGCTACCTACCATCATCGCAGTCGCTAGTGGAGGCGCAATTGGTGCAACGGCACGGATGCTTATTAATGGATTTGTTAATAGCCGTATGCCACATGCACTACCCTTTGGCACATTGACTGTCAATCTGATTGGAAGCCTTTTCATCGGTATATTGTTTGCCTATTTTCATCTCAATGAACATTTCTCTCTCCACTTAAAAACCTTCCTTGTTACAGGTATACTTGGAGCACTAACAACTTACTCAACCTTTGCTATGGAGAGTTTCCTTTTGCTTGAATCTGGTCATTATGGTCATGCTTTTTTGAATATGGCACTTAATCTTTTTGGTACTATTGTGATGGCAGGGCTTGGCTATATGTTGTTACTACAGCTAACAAAATAATAGATACAATTAGGAAAATATGAAAACATTACAAGAAGAGGTTACTCTACACATCAACAAATTAGTTCATCCACTTAAAGCAGAGAAAGAGCTTAAAGAAGTACTAAAAGTCAAATTAACCAAAAAAGAGTTCAAAATTCTCAATGCATGGGCAGAAGATATTGATATTGAAGCACTGAAGCTAAAACTTAACCTTGATGAGAAGCGCTTTTTAGAACTATCGGCCAAACTAGTTAAAAAGCTCAATCAGGAGAAGATTAAGCAGGCAATATGTTGCTAAACCATCTCTATTTTACAGATAAAACTAATTTTTAAGAAAGCCAATCTAAGCCTGAATCAGACTTTTGGCATAATCTAGAGCTATTTTTTTGTTATACAACTCCCCCTCCATTTGCAATATGTATACTGTATCAAGGATTTCTTTGAAGCGTACAGATGGTGTCATGCCCAAAGCAATAAGATCCCTCCCTTGAAGTAATGGTTTAAGTGGTTTATTTTTAACCTGTAAATTTTCTGCTACCATCAAAAGCCAATTCCCAGCCGGATAATTATGTGTTATATTCTGATTGGTTTGTGCTTCTGTTGAAATATCTTTTTTATCTTCTCCCCCAAGATAGTCAGCTGTGGCAACCAATACAAGCTCTTCAATACTTACTTTGGTTGCTAGGCGACATATATCACCTGCTTTTATATTTTGGATATAGAACTCAGAAGGCTTGAGGTGGTATGCCACCAAGGGGAGGATACTTTCGATGAAAGTATGTTCATTGGTGAGACGATAAAGAAAGCTACGAACAGCTTCAAGATCAATAGTTTTGTATGAAAAAGTATAAATTGATACATCAAGAGTACCGGTTTGTACTGCTGCTAAAATACTCTTATGCTTTTGAATATTTTTCCCTGAAAATATATCCTCATACTTTGGGTTAATTGTTATGAATGGTTTTCCAAAATCATGGCACAATACAGCAAATAAAAGTTTGAGCCAAAACTTATGATTACTGGCTTGTTTTTTATTTTTCTGTCTCTGCTTTTTGAGTATTGATACCATGATATCAATACTTATCATTGTATGTGCCCATCTATCTTTTTCTAGATACCATCTTGGATAACCAATAAGTGCATGAAGTTCTGGAAAATAACGTATGGTGATACCCCATATTCTCATCAATTCAAAACCAATAGAAGGTTTGGATGCTTTAAGTAACAGCTTTTTCCACTCTTCATAAATACGTTCTTTGGGTAGCTCGTCAAGCTGTTTATTTTCAACCATCTTTTGACACAATATGGATGTCTCCTCTGCTATCCTAAACTCAAAACGTGCTGCAAACTGTATTGCTCGATATACTCGTAGTGGATCATCCATAAATGTAGCATCATCAATATGTCTTAATACTTTATGTTGTATATCTTGTAAGCCTCCGAAGGGATCAAGAATCTTTCCTGTTAATATATCATATCCTAATGCATTCATTGTAAAATCTCGTCGCTTCGCAGCAGTAGAAAAATCAAGAAACCCATCTACTTCAACACAAAACCCTCTATGCCCATTACCTATTTTCCTTTCTGTACGGGGAAAAGAGAAGTCATACTCCTTTTTATCAATATAGAGCTTGACAACACCAAAGCATTTCCCTACTTGACTAACATTGCCGTAGGCATGAAGAAAATTTTCAAGACTATTTAGTGTATTTAGACCATATACTTCAATATCATAATCTTTTACTTCTCTCTCCATTATCATATCCCGTACCGCACCGCCTACAAGCAATGTTCGGGCACCTTGAGTTTGTAGATCTTTGGCAATAACCTTAAGGATAGATGGTAGATTCATATACTCTCTTTCATGTAGCTCTTACTCAAATTCTAATACGATTTTTGAATCTATAATACTTATCAGTCTTATAGATAAGTATATTATCGAGAGGGAAGAGGTATATTCTTCTTGAGGGAGAAGAGAGATTTAGTTTTTTTTCAATGGAGTATATTTACTTTTAATAAACTTCTCAATACGTCTAATTCCTTCACGAATTGTTATGATGTCAGTAGCAAATGAGAACCGGAAGTATCCTTCGCTTCCAAAACCAATACCAGGCACAACGGCAACACCAGTTTCTTTGAGAAGCTCTTCGCAGAATACAATAGATTTTTCTGTGATATCTTTAATATTCACAAAGAGATAAAAGGCACCCTGTGGTTTAATAACAGAGAGACCGTCTATTTCATTAAAGAGCTTGACTGCCTCTTCAGCCCGTTTCTTGAATGCTTTTTTCATCTGTGTAATTTCTTCATCTACCTCACCTAACAGAGCTGGAATAGCTGCTTTTTGAGTGATAGAATTAATATTTGAAGTACTTTGACTCTGTAGTTTATTTATAGTAGCAATCAGCTTTTTGTTTGGACTTGCAAGGTAGCCAAAGCGCCATCCAGTCATTGCAACCGATTTACTTAATCCATTAATTGTAACTGTTCTTTGATACATGTCATTGCTAATACTTGCTGTGGCAGTAAAGTCGACACCATAAATAAGTTTTTCATACATTTCATCACTGGCAACAAGAATATTAGTGTCTTTAAGTACTTCAGAAATCTCTTTAAGTTCCTCTTTGGTATAGACTGAACCTGTTGGATTAGACGGTGAGGTTAGTACTAGCATTTTTGTTTTGGAGGTAATGGCATTCTTAAGTTGCTTGGGAGTAATTTTAAACTTATTGGTATCGTCGGTCTCAATAATGACAGGTACACCAAAAGCATATTTAACCAATTCAGGATAAGTAACCCAATAAGGAGATGGAATAATGACTTCATCGCCTGGATTGATCACTGCTTGGAAGAGGTTAAATAGTGAGTGTTTTGCACCATTACTAACAATAATATCAGATGGAGCATACTCAAGGTTGTTGTCTCTTTCAAGTTTAGTAGCCACCGCTTTAAGTAGTTTGGGAATACCAGGTACGGCCGTATATTGGGTAAATCCTTCATTGATTGCTTTGATTGCTTCATCTTTGATACGTTTTGGCGTGCCAAAATCTGGTTCTCCTGCAGAGAAAGAGAGTATATCTTTTCCTTCTGCTTTGAGCTCTCGTGCTAATGTTGAGATTGCAATTGTTAAAGATGGTGAGAGTGTTTGCATGCGGTCGGAAAGTGTTAGTTTCATAAAAACCCTTATTGAAAAATACTACATATTATAACAAAAAGTGCTTGACAGAGCAGTAAAATGAAACAGGAAGTATTACTGAAACTAAAGTACTATTTGTTTTAAGTCTGCCAATAGCCCAATATAATATCCAATCTTAATCCATTGAATGAATAAAATTATTATAGAGCTCTTCTAGATCATGGTCTTTCTCTTTGACCTTCTCTTTTTTGGTTTTTGGCAATACTTCTTCAAGCACTTCGATACGTTGTAGCAGGTATGCAAAAAGCTCTTTGTCGACATCGGGTATTTTGTTATGACTAAGTGGATTTTTATCATGACCACGTTTGAGAACACGGGCAGGAATACCAATCGCGGTAGAGTTGGATGGTACATCTTTAACTACAACGGAATTAGCACCAACCTTAGAATTTTCTCCAATAGTAATATTGCCAAGTATTTTAGCACCTGCACTAAGTAAAACATTATTCTCAATGGTAGGGTGACGTTTTCCTTGATTGGTGCTAACCCCTCCAAGTGTTACTTGTTGGTAGATTAGTACATCATTGCCAATAATTGTGGTTTCTCCTATAACCACTCCTACACCATGATCAATGAAGACACGCCGACCAAGCTTGGCAGCAGGATGAATATCTACCATTGTTAAGAACATACCAAGTGCTGAAATGAGACGTGGAATAAATCGTAACCCTTTCTGGTAGAACCAGTGAGCAATACGGTAAAATAATAGTGCCCATAAGCCAGGATAGTTAAAGAAGAGCTCAAAAGTGGAGCGGAGTGCTGGATCGTTACGTTTGACATTGGCAAAGTCTTCCTTAATGAGTCTAAAGAGGTTCACGTGTTAGCTCCTTGTGATATTTCGCTAATAGCTTGAATGGTTTTAAGATAACTATTTTCACTTAAATAAAGATAAATTTTACCTAAAAGTTCTCGTTTCTCCTCAGATGAAATGTGAGATGACTCCTCTATTTTGTGTTTGAGTGATTTATCAATAATGCCGGTATCATAGTCAAAATCATCGAGTATATCCATGAGATTTTGTGCTTCAATAATATTATCGATACTGTAACTGTTGTCTTCATGGAAGGTAATGATACATTCGGTTGGGTGGGTAAAGAGGTTATGCTTCATGCCTAAAACCTCTTGATAGGCACCAGTGAGGAAGAAGCCAATAAAATACTCCTCTTTGCTTAGATCAATGTCGTGTAGATAGAGCGGTAGATTGCGATTGAATCCTATTTCTCCATCAGAGTCACAAGTGATATCCCAAATACTAGCAGGGTTGGTTGGCTTAGTATCAAGATGGCTTAATGGCACAATAGGGAAGTGTTGCCCCAATCCCCAAAAATCAGGTAAGGATTGAAAAGCAGAGAAGTTAACCAAATATTTTTCCTGAATACGGTCTTGTAGTTTTTTTAATTCATCCGTCCCTTCGTTTTCTAAAAGAGCAATTGCTTTTTTAATAATAAGGTTAACCAGTATCTCTGTATTGGAGCGGTCTTCAAGGTCAATGTATCCAAGATCAAAAAGTGTCAGCAGGCTTTCCATATGGTCAAGTGCATCGTGTAAATATTCTCGTGCATTTTTCTGTTTAATAGAGAGATAGAGGTCGTAGAGTTCCTGAATAAGTGGTGGATTTTTCTCCTTAAGACGTAGAAGCTTGGTATTATACTCTGAGGAAAACAGTTCCAATACGGGTGCTACCAATACCGAGTGTGATGCTGCGATGTATCGTCCTGACTCAGTAAAGATATCAGGCTCTGCAACCCCTTTGCTTTTGGCAATTTCTTGCATGAGATAGACCACATCATTAGCAAATTCATCAAGCGAATAGTTACGTTCTTGTGCAGTGTGATGCTGAGAATACTCTACGGCAAGTCCCCCACCAATATTGATAGCACCAAGTGCATTTGCACCTCTTTTTTTTAGTTCAGCATAGATATTTCCAGCCTCTCTCAGTGCTTTTTTGAGTGGAGCAATATCTTCCATTTGGGAACCAATATGAAAATGAATCATCCAGAGTTGGTTGAGTAGGGTATGTTTTTTAAGAAGTTCATAGACTTCGAGTAGCTCAGTGGAGGTTAAGCCGAATTTAGAAGAGTATCCTCCACTTTTTGCCCAAATGCCTATGCCAGAACTATGAAGTCTGATGCGAATACCAATTTTGGGTGAAATGGGTGTGTTGTTGTGTGCATTAAACTCTTCATTGACTTGTATGATTGTTTTTAATTCACCAGTTCCTTCGATAGTGACAGTAATGTTGTGCCCCATTTTTACAGCAATAAAACAGAGTGCAATCATCTCTTTATCTTTGAATCCATTAACGGTGATGGGCGCACCAAGTGGTGTTTTGGTCATTGCAATAATCAACTCCGCCTTACTCCCTGCCTCTAACCCATAACCATATGGTTGAGAGATCTCCATAAGTGCGTGAATAAAGTTGGGGAATTGATTTACTTTCAGGGGAAAGACTGCGTGGAATTTGCCTTGATAATTAAATGCTTTTTTTGCTTTTTCAAAAGTTTTAAAAAGAGTAGAAATCTGTTTTTCAATCAGATGGGGAAAGCGCAATAGAAGTGGTCCCTTATATCCTTTTTCTCTAACTTCTTTAGTGATTTGAAGCAAAGAGGGTTTAGAGGCATGGTTAATATTGATTGTTTTACCATGAATGATAAAGTTATCATCCCCCCAAATATTTAACCCAAAATACTTCATACTGTTACCTCTTATACATCGTGAAGTGATTATACCAAAATTTAATCCAATCTCCTCTATAATAAAACAATGAAGAGAAACTTTATTCAATGGAAAGATAATCAAGATCAGCTTATACTTAAGGCAACTGGAGAGTGGACGCTTCATCATATATCAACCATAGAGGCAGAGCTGCAGGCTGTTCCTGTGACAAAAAAGATCTTTTGGGATCTCTCTTTGGTTACTAACTTTGATAGCTCAGGGATCCTGCTTTTCATGGAACATCTCAAGTACTTTAATACAAAGACAGAGGTAATTGTGACAGGTTACACGCAAAGCCAAAAAGAGATGTATAATCTATTACAAGAACATACAGTAGAGAATGTCTCCGCTCAAAAGAGTAGTTTTCTAGAAGATATAGGGAAAGTGACAATAAAGACACTTTCAGATATAAAGGATTTTATCACTTTTTTAGGACACTTGTTTGCCACTTTATTTTATACTTTTGTTCACCCCCGAACTATTCGCTTCAAAGAGATGGCTTATCACATTCATCAGTCTGGATTCAACGCACTTATCATTATTGGACTGACTTCTTTCCTTGTGGGGATGGTTATTGCCTATCAAGGGGCAGTACAGCTTGCTAAATTTGGAGCTGATATTTTTATTGTCGATACAGTAGGTATTTCTATTGTTAGAGAACTAGGACCGATGATTACTGCAATTGTTATTGCAGGCAGGAGTGGTTCGGCTTATACAGCAGAGATTGGTGCAATGAAGATTACCGAAGAGATTGCCGCTATGCGTACAATGGGGTTTGACTCTTACCATTTTCTGGTACTGCCACGTATCTTTGCATTGATGATTGCTTTACCACTACTGATATTTTTTTCAGACATTATAGGAATACTTGGTGGAATGGTGGCTTCAGGTATAGTGACTGGCATCTCTTATGATCAGTTCATTTCCAGACTCTATGAGGTACTTGAGGTAAAGCACTATATACTAGGAATGATTAAGGGACCAGTATTTGCCTTTCTAATTGCTGCAATTGCATGTTTTCGTGGTTTTCAAGTTTCAGATAATACAGAAAGTATTGGGTTACATACTACAGCATCAGTCGTTAATGCCATTTTTATGGTTATTGCGTTTGATGCACTCTTTTCGGTTCTCTACACGGAGCTTGGTTTATGAGTACGGTTATAAATATAGAAAATATCATTACCCGCTTTAGGGGACGTACCATACACGATGGTGTCTCTTTGCATATTGAAAAGAATGAAATATATGGTATTTTGGGGAAGAGTGGTTCAGGAAAATCAGTTTTGATGAGAGAGATGATTATGCTTCTTGAACCTAGTGGGGGAAAGATAGAGGTTTTAGGGCGAAATATAGGTACAATTGGTTTTAAAGAGGCACAAAAATTACGTGGTGAATGGGGTGTACTTTTTCAGTTTGGTGCACTCTACTCCTCTTTGACGGTTGCTGAAAATATTGAAATACAATTAAAAGAGTATACACATTTAAACAAATATATGCGAGAAAAACTTGTACGCTCAAAAATTGCACTTGTTGGGCTTGATGCACATGTGGCTACGCTTTACCCTTCTGAGCTTAGTGGAGGGATGGTTAAGCGTGCTGCGCTTGCACGTGCACTGGCTATGGATCCAAAGCTACTTTTTCTTGATGAACCAACTTCTGGGCTTGATCCAGTTGGTGCACGTAACTTTGATAAACTTATTGTAGAATTACGCAATATGCTTGGGATTACAGTTGTAATGATTACACATGATTTGGATAGTATTTTTAATATTGTTGATCGTATGGCAATATTAGCAGATAAGCAGGTTGTAGCAGAGGGGAACATGAAGAAAGTACTCCGCTCAACACATCCATTTGTAGAAGCATTTTTTAAGAATGAATATACTAAAGAGAAGTTTGCACAGAAGCTTAAGGAGGGGGAAGGAAATGTATAATAAGGTCAACTATACCATTGTTGGACTATTTGTACTTCTTTTTGGAGTTGCCATGACTGCATTCTTTTTTTGGCTTGCCAAGTATGGATTACAGCAAAAATATGATGTCTATAAGATATATATGAAAGAGTCAGTATCGGGACTCTCCAAAGACTCTGTGGTTAAGCTTCGAGGTGTGTCCATTGGAAGGGTTAGGGAGATACGCATTGACCCTAACAATATTGAGCGTATTGAAATACTATTGAGCATTAAACATGGTATCCTCATTAAAGAAAATATGGTTGCATATATGGCAATGCAGGGACTTACAGGTCTTTTGGCAGTTGATATCAAAAATGGAACCAATGATGCGAAGACACTTGAACCGACTAAAGACTATATTCCTACAATCAAAACAGCCTCTTCTTGGTTTAATGCCACCAAGAAAGACATTGGAACACTTACGGGTCATCTATCAAGGCTGGTACAGCAGGTCAATAAACTCATGAGCAATAAAAATATTGAACACCTTGATAAAATGTTACAGAATATGGAGGCACTAACAGATGTCTTTAAAGATGTGGGTCATGAGACTATTCCAGTCATGAAGAAGCTTATGGAGACAACACAGAACTTCAACAGAGTAACCCTTAAAATAGAGAGGAGTCTCGATAGAGGAGACTATAATATTAAAAAAATCTTTGAGCCAATGATTATAGAGGCAGAGATACTCTCGGAGCAGGTCAACGATTTGGCAACCAAAATGAACCAAAGCCCAAGTGATATCTTCTTTAAAGCAAGGGAAATTAGACAGGGACCAGGAGAATAGAAAATGAAAAGTTATTATAGTCTTATAGTTGTAGTAGTACTGTTTATAAGTGGTTGCATTGTAAAAGAGGCAATACCGATGAAATACTACACACTCAAGATAGGGAAAATGCCAATTATACACAATAGCCCATTTCGTGATAAGGTACTTAAGGTCTCCTATCCTAAGACACTAACAGGAAAGCTGACCAATAAGATTGCTTTTTCCTACAGCAGCAGTGACCGAGGCGTGTACCAGAACTCACGATGGTCTAATACACTCGAAAAACTGATTGAGGGCAACATTATTGCGACACTTCACCAGATTAAGATCTTTAAAGCAGTTCTGGCCTACAACTCAACAGCAACAGCTGACTTAAGACTAGAGAGTGTGGTTTATGATTTTTCCCACTATGTTAGAAAAGATGCCTCTTATGCAATCATTTCCATGGGGTTTATACTCATTGATGTTGAGACTGGAAAACTCATCAAGACCAAATATTTTTCATACCGTGAAGATACCGAAACAACTGATGCAAAAGGGTATGCCAAAGCAGTTAATATTGCTATGACACGGCTTATTAAAGATTTGATAAAATGGATAAAAAGTGAAGAAGGTATAGATATTAAATCTATACCTTTGTAGTCTATTCAGCAATGATTCTAGCATCTAATGGCTGAATAGGTCTGTTGTTGTTATGATGCATTGTGTCATCATGAAATTTTTTGATCTGCTCTTTTGAAACAACCAAAGGCTCTTTTAGTACAAACCATCTTACCCCTTCTGTGCAAGGGGGAGTAGTTAGTGAGCCATTAAAACGATAATAGTGCTTATTTTTTGGTAAAAGTGATTGTGCAATATGGGCTAGTTTTAGTTGTTTACTCTTTCCCTCTTTGTTGGGCATATCTTTCCATATTTTTTCAAGTACAGTATTTGTTTTCCCCTCTTTAAACATCACCGCAATAACAGCAATGTTTCCATTTTTATCTACATTAACAAAATGTGCTTCAAGAGGAAAGGCTTTTCCGTTAATATGGTTTTCGCTAGGCGAATGAAAATGAAACTGCTTGAGTTCAAAGGTTATGCCATCAACAGTAAATGTACTTCCTGACTCCATATTGACTTGAATTGTATGTCCATTGTCTACAATATTTTTAGAATGACTTGCATAGTGAGGATCTAGTGGAGGAAGGTTTGCATGAAGAGAATGTGTAATATTGATTGGAGATTGGTTTAGTCCCACACCACACTCTCTAAATTTTTTAGACAAGGTGCCCCACTTATCGGGTGTATTGTGTCCAGTATAGCCCCAGTGCATAGTTTCTGTTTTGGGCTCATTCGCAAAAGCAAATGTGGTTGTTAATGCTACGATAGCAGAAACACTTCGTAAGAGGTTTATATTTTTGTGCATATGTTAAATCCTTTATTGTTGATATGTCAAAAGTATAGTACAGCAAAGCTCAAAAAGCTCAAAAAAAATAATAAAATAAAAGATAAAAGCTTTTTTAATTATTAATTTTTGTATATAGTTTATATGCTAATCAATTTTTTAGTTTAAAATAAACAAGATAATTGACATATAATTTATATTTTAATCATGCTATTTGGTAATAGATGTAATTTTAGTAAATTATGAAGCTAAAAAAGTATTTTTCTACTTTGGAAGAGTTATGATAAATAAAATAATAACCCAAAAGGAGAATTAAAGTGTCAAAAATTTTATTGAGTGGATTAGCCTGTTTTGCATTACTGCAGGGTGCAGATAGTACTCAAGATATCCTTAAAAATGGAAAAGTGTATGGAAATATAAAATACTACTACATTCAGACAGATAAACAAAATAATACACCTCATAAAGATAGTTCTGCTAATGCAAATGCTATTGGGGGAACATTTGGAGTTCAAACGGGGAAATATTATGGGTTTAGCGGACAAGCAACATTCATGACAACAAACGGTTTTGGTTTAAGTGGTGCGGTAGATACATCTGTTTTAGGACGTGATAATGGTGTAAGATTAGACAGTGGTAATCCATCAGGTTCGATTGCACAAGACTCTTTTTCTGTATTGGGCGAAGAGTTTATTGGTTATAGTTATAAAAAATTTTATATTAATTATGGACGACAAATTTTAAAGACCCCTCTTGTTAATGCCAAGGAAGTGCGTATGTTGCCTTCATCTATGGAAGGTTTAAAAATAAGCTATCGCACAAAAGATGATCATCTGTCTTTTGGTGGCAAATATTTGACACATTTTAAACAGCGTACCTCTAGTCAGTTTATGAACATCATTGAACATGCATTAGGTACGCATACAGAGGAGGTAATAGGTGATGAAAAAGGTAGTATGTGTATTGCAAATATAAACTACAATAATCATAATCTATCTACTTCTATATATGACTATTATGCAGCAAATTTTATGAACTCATTGTTTGCAAATATATTGTATAAAGGTAATACAAATAGTTATGTTTATCATTTAGGATTAGAGGGAATTGTTCAAAAGAGTATTGGTAATGCAGATATAAATTTACAAAAATCTGATTCTATTACAGGAGGCAAGAAGATTAATGCGGCATCTATATCTGTAAAAAGTGATATCCAATATCATGAGAGTAAGTTTATGCTTGGTTATTCGCATATCTCAAGTGATGACTCGGCACATGACAGCCTGGTTTTACCTTGGGATGGTACACCACTTTATACTAATATGATTACTTCGAATGATCTATTTGTTTCAAATTATGGGAAAAGTCTAATTGCAGATAGTATTTATATAGGTGGAACACAGTCTTTTAAAATTGCGTATACACAAGGCTATGACTTTACAGGTAAAAAAGGTTTTAAATCAACTCTCTCTTATATGGTTGCAGATAATGATAGGTTTTTAAAAGGAAAACAAAAAGATTTTAATATTGTGTTGGCTTATCGGCACAATAAACACTTTTCTGTAGTACTTAAAGGCATATTTGTTACAAATAACACTTCTGCCGAAGAAGATGGTACCATCAAACAGCTTGATGATTTTCAACAATATCGTGTAATAGCTAACTATGTATTTTAAACAAGAGTACTAGAAATATCATGGTCAGTCTGATAAAAATACTATCAAGGACTGGCGATGAAGTATTTCATGGGGCTTTAAATGTTAAGGTATCTGTACAAAATGATCACTTCTTTCATTGTCTAAAATATTAATATTTTCACTCTCAATAAATTTATCTATTAGTACTTGAGCATATGGACTATCCATTGAAAGTCCATGCTCTGTATCTTTAAAGAAAAAAAGTTTACTATTTGTCAGATATTGTCGAGCTTGTTTAGACCAATATAGTGGCGTTTGATTGTCGTGTTCTGCTGAAAGTATTAGGGTTTTTATATTTGTCCTTACTGCTTGTTTTTCTATATTGTTTTTGGGGGATATATCAAATCTTAACTTAGCCATTTCCGATATAGGTACAGGAGATCCGCCCCTAAAAGTACTTAGCACACTTGTTACTTTTTGACTAAAACCAAAATTATAATATTGCTGATCTTCATCATGAATGAAGGCATATTCTTCATACAGTATGATAGCAAAAGACATGATGGTAGAGAAAGATTTTTCTCTTATTTCGCCTATCTCAAGATTGCCAGCAGTTCTAATAAAAGGATGGGTTCCATCTAGGATTTTGTCAAAATTAGGTTTTACATATTTCTCTGATACATTGTCTTCGTATGCATGAAAAGTAAGTGCTTTCAAAAAGGCTGCAGTAGAATCGTTACCTTTGACACTTTTTATTTTATCTATCACTGCGTCTAATTTTGTAGCAAAGTTTTCTCTAGGGTAATCTCTACTATATTTATCTTCCATGGTTTTTAATTTATCTAAAATGGCCTCTCTAGCCTGTGAAAGTCCATTTACCTCAATAGGAAATAAGCCATCCAGCGTTAGACTCTTTACTCTTGATGGAAAATCTCTTGCTATGGTGAGTGCCACCCTGGTTCCGTAGGATACCCCTAATAAATTTGCTTTTTTAATATTTTCTTTTTCTAAAACCTTGTCAATATCAATAGCAATATTTTTTGATGTATAGTCTTTAACATGGATATCTTTATTTAGATTTTAACACAGTTGTTAATATCTTCTGCACTGCTTGCGCCACCCCTACATTTAGGAAATGGAGTCGAAAATCCTGTACCTCTATAATCTATGGCTATTAAGTCGTGATTTTCTCTTAAAGAAGAATAAAAATCATGACTTAATATCTTGTCCATATCAATCACACTAGAACTTCCTGGTCCACCTGTTAGGTATACAATAGGTGCTTTTTTATTACTTGAGTTTTTAGCCGGCACTCTCGTATAATAAATATTAATTTTTCTATTATCGCCCATATCTGACGGATTGGCTTTAACTTCTAAATATTTACATTGGGCATTTGCCCGTTCCAAATTTGCCAGCCTGCAACCGGTACCGGTTTCACCACAAGCATTAAATAATACCACTGCAGAGATTAACATAATCCCATTAAACAATTTCATCTTAACTCCTATTTATTAATAGTGCATTATGCCAGTTTACTTATTAGGGCTTCATTGTGATGTAGCATCAATGCAGTTGACATGAACCTTAATATGCTTAAATGAGATTACTAAAGCACGACTAAAGTGCTTCGAAAGGAACTATTTTCTCCTCTTTACTCTCCATATCTTTAACCCATACTGTGCCATTTCTTAACTCATCTTCACCTATGAGAACAGTAAAGCGTGCATTGGACTTATCGGCTCCTTTCATATGGCTCTTAAAGCCTTTAGAGGTATACTCAACTGTTACTTTATTCTGAACCCTTTTGATATGAGCAAGCATAATAATCTTTTCAATCGCTTCGGGAACCATTGTGCCCATATAGTAGCCCTCTTTTGGAGGCTGTGGTATCTTGACTAAATCTATAATACGTTCAATACCAATAGCAAATCCTACCGCAGGAGTTGGTTTGCCATCAAGGAATTCCACCAGTTTGTCGTAGCGACCTCCTCCAGCAATGGCAGACTGTGCACCAATTTCATTACTGACAAACTCAAAAGCAGTCTTGTTGTAGTAGTCTAGACCACGTACAAGATTAGTATCTACTGTATAAGTGATGCCCGCTTCATTGAGTAGCTTTGCCAGTTTTTTAAAATCTGTATCACAATTCTTGCAGAGACTATCAATAAGTTTAGGTGATACACTTAGGAGTGATTGGCATTTCTCATTTTTACAGTCAAGTACACGGATGGGGTTGGTTCCAATACGACGATTACAGTCTTCACACAGATCAGATTTGATGCCCGTGAGGAAACCGACAAGGTTCTCACGGTAGGGCGGCATACACTCAGGACATCCCAGTGAGTTGATTAGCAGGTTAAATTCGATGCCAAGCTCTTTGAATATCTGACTGATCATCATAATAAGTGTAAAATCCTCATAGACTGAAGCCTCCCCAAAACTCTCACATCCAAACTGATGGAATTCTCGAAGTCTTCCTTTCTGTGGACGCTCGTATCGGAACATTGGACCGTAGTAATAGAATTTTTGTTTCATTGGCTGACGATCAAGTTTAGTGGAGACAAAAGTACGTACTACACCAGCTGTTCCTTCGGGTCGCATACAGACATCATTGTTTCCTTTATCCTCAAACTGATACATCTCTTTGGTGACAATATCAGAGCTATCCCCTACTGAACGTTTAAAAAGAGCAGTCTCTTCAAGGATGGGGGTTTCAATGTAGTTGTATCCATACCGTTTGGCAATTTTGATAGCTGTAGTAATAATATATACGAAGCGCTGAGCATCATCAAACATTAGGTCTTTCATGCCGCGTAGTGGTTTGATCATACTGATCCTTTGTATAGAAAGTATTCCTCTTCATGCTAAATATGACTGGAGGATTTTGCTTTGGTATAAAAGTATAAAATTATATCTTCAAATAGGTTAGTATGGCTTGATGTATCGTCTCAATACTCTCTGTTGCATCGATAAAGAGATGAGGAATACCTAGTTTGATAACACTCTCTTTCATATAATCTTGAACACGTAGTAGATATTTGAGTCCACGTAATTCGATACCGTCAAGCTCCTTTTGAGAGGTGCGTGCTTTCAGGGTCTCCATATCTATTAAAAAGAGGATAATGCAGTCAGGAAAGTCTCCTTTGAGTGCAAAACGATTGAGTGCTATGAGTTCATCAAGATCAAAATTACCATTTGCTAAAGCATATCCAATACCAGAGATGAACCCTCTGTCTGAAATAATGAGCTTCTGTTTGTTGGGCTCGATAATCTTCTTATGGTGCTCAGCACGATCTGCAAGGAAGAGTAATATTTCGGCATGCTTGGAACAGATAGAGTCACTAAGTAACATCTCTCTTGCTTTTTTCCCAAAATTGGTTGCTCCAGGTTCAAAAGTAGTAACAATCTCTGGGTGCACTTGTTTGAGAAGTTCAATCTGTGTACTTTTCCCACAGGTGTCAATACCTTCGAAGAGAATATACATTACTTTCTAATGTTCCCGATGATGCGATGTGCCTCAGGATGTAGTAAGTGATCAACTTTACCACCATAGGCAAGAATGGTACGTACTACAGAAGAGCTAACAAAAGCATGTTGAAGGTTTGGCATAAGGTAGATAGTCTCAAGATCGGGCTTAAGTGAAGCATTGGCATAGCCCATCTGTAGCTCATACTCAAAATCACTGATTGCACGTAGTCCTCTGACAATAATGTTGGCACCAAGGTCTTCAGCAAGATTAACCAATAATTTGTCAAAGCCAACTACTTCTATTTTAGAAAACTCTTTTGTGGTCACTTGTACCATTTGAATACGTTGTTCTAGTGTAAACATTGGTTCTTTTGCTTTTGACGCTGCAACAGCAACAATGATGCGATCAAACATCTTGCATGCACGGGTAATGATATCAAGATGTCCATTGGTAATGGGATCAAAAGTACCAGGATATATAGCTGTCCTCACCGAATAGCTCCAATAAAAGTAATCAAAAATAGTGAAGCATGCGTGGTAAGAAGTATAGGTTTACATTGTTGCATAATACCTGTATTGGTTGTATAAAATAACATTGGCTTTGATGGAACCTTTGTTTTAGTAAAAGTTTTTATTAAGAAAAGCATACCACAACTATTTGCTTTTTGCTCTTAATGCCTTCACTTCCAGCGCGTAAATAATGCGTTAGATATTCCTAATGCATCATACCATTTTCCAATGATGAATTGTTCCATCTCTTTAAGATTTTGATGTTCAGCATAATAGCCCATAACAGGTGGTGCAATGATGGCACCGAGTGAGGCAAGTTTGTGCATATTCTCAAGAGCAATGGCAGAAAAAGGAAGCTCTCTAGGTGCAAGTAGAAGTTTTTTTTGCTCTTTGAGTGCAACTGCAGCAACACGAGTAGGGAGATTGTCGCTGATACCGCAAGCAATTTTAGCAAGAGTATTCATAGAGCAGGGGATGATAGCTGTACTATCTACACGAAAAGAACCACTTGAAATAGAGGCTGCAATATTGCAGCTGCTGTGCAGGGTCACATGTGTATGTTCAAATGATTCAACAGTCAGCGCATTATCTGAGACAATGACGTGCACTTCAATCTCTTTAGGTAAGTAGTCGATAAATTTCTTTCCCAACTGTACCCCACTGGCACCAGTAATGGCTACAACCAATTTCATCTATTCACTCTTTTGATTTAAGTAGGCAATGCTTTAAGCCTTATTCTTTCAGATTTCAATTATAGCATACCCATGGCTAATTTTGCTTCATCGCTCATTTTGTTTTGATCCCAAGGTGGGTCAAATACTAGTTCTACATCAATACATGCAAGGTCACCTCCTAAGCGAGAGGGAATGGAGCGTACCAAGTCAACAATCACTTCTGACATAGAGCAGGTTGCAGAGGTAAGGGTCATTATAATTTTGCATTCACTCTGTCTGCTGGTGGGGTTCTTCCAGCAGTCTACATGATAAATGAGTCCAAGGTTATAAATATCTACAGGTAGTTCGGGATCATAGATAGTTTTGAGTTGATTAATAATGCTTTCTCTCATCTCTTCGTCTATTTCGGCATCTTTGGGCTTATGACATTTGTTTTCTATCACATCAAAACGATTGTCTGCACCACTATTTGTATTATTGCCAAATTTTGCTTCCCAGGCTGCCATCTCTTCAGCAGTAGATGGAATATCGTTATACTGAATATTGTTTGGGTCTTTCATAAAAATCCTTAGCGTTATGATGTTGCATCTTTGCATCTCTGTGCATATGTATACACCTTTTTAATGAATGCCTCAAGGCTTTGTTGGCGTACCGGAGAGAGCAGTTCAACAATACCAAGCTCTTCAAGGCGTTTTGGGTTGAAAGTGAGTATTTCGTCAACTTTTTTGTTGCCAAAGATATCTAGTAAAAGGGTAAGCATTCCCTTTGCCATTTCGGATGTACCTTCACCACGCAATATAAGTTTACCATCCTTGCATTTGCCAACAAGCCATGCGGGTGATGCGCATCCTACGATGAAGGTGTCATCATTTTTTTCCTCTTTGGTGAGAGTAGTGTGTTTTTTTCCAAGGTCGAAGATATATTCCATCTTCTCGTTAGGGGTCACAAAAAGGTCAAAATCCTCTTTGTATTTTTGGAGTGTTTCTTCAATGGTCATATAAAATCCTTTTCGCCTGCATAGAAGGCTTCTTCAAATGTTGCCTTAATCACCTCTTGATGGCGACTATCCTTAATCTGCTCTATAAGTGTATTGGCAAAGGCGATGACAAGTATTTTTTTTGCTTCAATCTCGTCGATACCACGTGAACGTAGATAAAAGAGTTGTTTCTCATCAAGTTGTCCTGTAGTTGATCCATGACTCGCTTCTAGCTCATCAATATAGATTTCAAGTTGTGGTTTACTTGCCATGTAAGCTTTTTCATGCAGGAGTATTGCCTTGGAGTTTTGATAGGCTTTTGTCCATTTGGCGGAGTGCTCTACCCTAATGAGTGCATCAAAGATACCGCAAGATGCACTGTCAATAATACTTTTTGCCTCTTGATGAGAAGTAGCATATTTGCCTTGATGGATAATTTTGCTAATTGTACCACGCTGTGCCCCGTCATTGATGTAGAGAAGGTGTCCCATATTCAGGTGTGCGTAATAGTCAAGATCTACTTTAATCAATTGTAATCCCATACCACTGCCCATATCAAAACTTTTGACAACAGCATTGGCATGCCGGTTAAGCTGTAGATGGTGTGAGGCAATCATGGCATAATCCTCACCGTGTATCTTTTGATTCTTGAGAATACGTAGGGTACTATCAGGTGCAATAAAGGTGTCGTAACCATAGAGCACCAGTGTATCTTTGATATTTTTATTGTAAAAACTCTCAAAAAGTGTTGCATGACGATTGGCTTGGTTGATTAGCACAATACGATAAGCGATAAGTGTGCCACTTTGACTGTAATGATGCTCCACCTCTACATCAGTATCACCATCAAGGTCTATTTTAATTACATGTGGACTAAGCAGGTGCCCTAAATAGTACATAGGGTCAAAGTGTTCCATGTCTATTGTCTGGCATTGTTCGTAATAGATACGCATCCCGTGAGGTGCATGGGTAACGATACCATCAACAATGATAATTTTTTTGGCCTCTTTGATGGGTTTAGGGATGTAGGAGATGGTGCAGTACTCTTTTTCAAATAGTTTCTTTAGCTGAAAATAGCGGTATTCCTCATTCTTTTTGTTTGGTAATCCTAATATAGCAAAGCGTTCAAGTGCTACAGACTTTCTATCCACGCTGAGTAGCTGAGCTATTTCAGAAGGAGACTTTTTTTTGAGTTCGCTCAGCTTCATTATGCTTCCTCAACAATGCTTTCATAGCCATGTTCCTCGAGTTGTGAAACCAGCTCAAATCCGGCAGTCTTAATGATGCGCCCATCTTTAAGTACATGAATATAGTCTGGTTTGATGTAGTCAAGAATACGGCTATAATGAGTGATGACCAGAAAGCTTCGCTTATTATCTTTCATTAGGTTGATTCCTTCTGAAACTGCTCTGAGTGCATCAATATCAAGCCCAGAATCAATCTCATCAAGGATAATCACATCAGGGTTGAGCATCAGCATCTGTAATATTTCATTACGCTTTTTCTCTCCTCCGGAAAAACCTTCATTGAGGCTACGGCTAATCATGTCTGCTTTCATGCCAAGCATTTCAAGATACTTTTTCATTTCACGCAGGAACTCTGCAGCATTGAGTTCCTCTTTGCCCTGATATTTGCGTTTGGCATTTAATGCAGTTCTAAGAAAGTAGGCATTGTTGACGCCTGAGATCTCTACGGGGTGCTGAAAACTAAGGAAGATGCCCTCAAGTGCTCTCTCTTCTGGTGCCATCTCAAGAATGCTCTTGTTTCTATAGAGGATATCTCCTTTGGTTACCTCTATATCGTAGTGTCCCACAATAGTCTTACTTAGTGTTGACTTGCCTGCACCATTTGGTCCCATAATAGCATGCACTTTTCCTGGTTCCAACTCAAGTGTGAGCCCTTTGAGTATCTCTTTTTCTCCAATTTTGGTATGAATATTCTTGATTTCTAATATTTTACTCATCCTACGCTTCCTTCCAATGTTAATTCTAGTAATGCTTTTGCTTCCACTGCGTACTCCATAGGGAGATGATTGAACACCTCTTTGCAAAATCCGTGCACAATCATACTGACCGCACTCTCTTCGTCTATACCTCTTTGTCTAAGGTAAAAGAGTTGCTCATCACTAATTTTACTGGTGGTTGCCTCGTGCTCTACCTGTCCTTGAGAATCTTTACTTTCCAAATAAGGGAAAGTATGTGCACCACACTGGTTACCTATGAGTAGAGAATCACATTCACTGTAGTTTCTTGCCCCTGTAGCACTTGCACCTATCTTGACTAGCCCACGATAGGTATTCTGTCCTTTCATTGCCGAAATGCCTTTGGAGATAATGGTTGAACTTGTATTTTCTCCTAGATGAATCATTTTTGTTCCTGTATCTGCTTGCTGTGCTAGTGTAGTGACAGCAACAGAGTAGAATTCACCAATACTGTTATTGCCTTTGAGAATACAGCTTGGATATTTCCAAGTAATTGCTGAACCGGTCTCTACTTGTGTCCAGCTGATTTTGGCATTGTCACCCGCACAGATACCACGCTTGGTAACAAAGTTGTAAATGCCTCCTTTGCCTTCCTTGTCGCCTGGGTACCAGTTTTGGATAGTGGAGTATTTAATTTCTGCATTCTTCATGGCAACCAGTTCGACGACAGCAGCGTGTAGTTGATTTTCATCACGCATTGGCGCAGAGCATCCCTCATTATAGCTGACATAACTACCTTCATCTGCAATAATGAGTGTACGCTCAAACTGCCCTGTGTTAAGCGCATTTATACGGAAATAGGTACTTAGTTCCATTGGACAACGTACCCCCTTAGGAATATAGACAAAAGTTCCATCGGTAAAGACAGCCGAATTAAGTGTAGCAAAGAAGTTGTCTGTCATAGGAACAACGGAGAACATATACTTTTTAATTAACTCTGGATAGTTGTGTATTGCATCAGAGAT
Organism: Sulfurovum sp.; assembly: GCA_020525365.1. NCBI lineage: Bacteria > Pseudomonadati > Campylobacterota > Epsilonproteobacteria > Campylobacterales > Sulfurovaceae > Sulfurovum > Sulfurovum sp. The sequence goes on from JAIZOF010000001.1 coordinate 262,752, forward strand.
AGAGCAAAAAATGACACCATGTTTTTCAAGTTCGTCTTGATAGGTAGTTTTGACTGATACCGAATCAACAACTGCATCAACAGCAACTTTTACACCAGCAAGCTGTTTTTGTTCCTCAAGTGGAATACCAAGCTTCTCATAGGCTTCAAGGATTTTTGGGTCAACTTCATCAAGACTCTTTGGTCCATCAGTCTTGGGTGCAGCATAGTAGGAGATAGATTGGTAATCTACCGGTTCGTATGTTATATTTCCCCAAGTTGGCTCTTCCATTTTCCTCCACCTGTTAAGTGCCTTTAGGCGCATATCAAGCATCCACTCTGGTTCTTTTTTCTTTGTTGATATAAATTTGATTGTATCTTCATTGAGTCCAGGCGGTACCACATCGGTCTCAATATCTATTTCAAAACCGAGTCCATATTCGCCAGAAACAGCTTTGTCAATCTCTTCTTGTGCCATAGGTTTTCCTAATTCGGAGTTATTTTGTATTATTTATAACATAAAAAGACTCATGGGTCAAGTGATGCAGATCAAATGGTATACAATTTTGGGATATATTAGAGGTGGAGCGGGAGACGGGACTCGAACCCGCGACCCTCAGCTTGGAAGGCTGACGCTCTAGCCAACTGAGCTACTCCCGCAAAAAGTTTTTGCTAAATGGTGGTACCTCGAGTCGGAGTCGAACCGACACGGCCGAAGCCACCAGATTTTGAGTCTAGCGTGTCTACCAATTCCACCATCGAGGCATACGTCTAAAGCGCAGGTTGCATTTTACTCTCAGAGAACTTAAAAACATATGATATATAGTAATCCTAATGCAGAAAACCAACAATTTAATATATTTTCAAAGATGACTAATTTTTCTGTGTTATAATACATCTTCATTAATTAATATTAAAACGATTCCATTTTTAGGACAATGAGTGAAGACCATACTAATTATGACAGCTATTCTTTTTATTTACGGTATATTTTCAACTTTTTTTAGAGATACAGCACTATCAGGAAATATTGGTAATATCGTAGGAAATACAAATATTTACCTTTTTGGTTCTTTTGCCTATATGAATATTTTGATACTCTTTTATCCACTTTATAAACTCTACACCAATGTAGCCGTACGCAACAATATTGATTTTTATTTAGGATGGGTTTTACTCTTTATTGGCGCCATACTCTTTGAGTCATTGATATTAGAGGCAAAAGATGCAGGAATCATTGGACCGCAGGTAGTGGAATTTCTTCGTCCCTATATTGGAGAAGCTGGACTTTGGTTACTTTGGCTGATGACCATAACACTAGCATTGACTTTCATTGTTGATGATGAATTTCAGTGGCAATCGCTTGTTTCTAAAAGAGAGAAAATAATAACCTTGTTCAAGAGTATGGGAACCATTTCTAAAAGTATTTTTTTAAAGTTTACTATAGGTATCAAGAAAATAATGATGATTATTTTCACTAATCACTTTGCCTCACCCAAGCTTGAAGATGAGATAATGCCATTCATTGATATTGATATAGCAGAAGATACAGAGCTAAAAACCATAACCCCAAAATTAACAATGAAACAGGAAACAGTGGTTAAAAAAAAGCCTAAACCAAAGCCCAAAAAACAGACAGACAGCCCAGTGTTTGAAGAGGTGCTAGGGGTTGAGCCACCCATTAAGAAGTTATTTGATACACAGGAAGATAAAGAAATTTCTGATACAAAATCAACAGCATCTTCAAGTAGTGTAAAAATTGTCGAGGAGCTTGAAGAGAACTCTAAGTTGATGGAGACACTAGAAAGAGGTAAAGTTGAAAAGCCAAAAAATTTCAAACTTCCCAAACTTGATTTTTTACAAAAAGCCCCCAATCAACAGAAGAAGCATATTAATGAAGCTGAGATTGACCGTAAGTCTGGTAACCTAATTGAGAAACTTAAGCTCTTTAAGATTGATGGGGATGTGGTTCGCACCTATACAGGACCACTTGTAACAACTTTTGAGTTCAAGCCTGCACCACATGTAAAGGTCTCTAAGATACTTGGATTGCAAGATGATCTTGCTATGGCACTAAGTGCAGAGACTATCCGTATTCAAGCACCCATACCAGGACGTGATGTAGTAGGTATAGAGATTCCCAATGAGCATTCAAATATTATCTATCTTCGTGAAATTCTTGAGGATGATCTCTTTCAAAACTCTAAATCTCCACTAACAATTGCATTGGGTAAGGATATTGTTGGAAAACCATTTATTACCGATATTAAGAAATTACCACATTTGCTTATTGCTGGTACGACAGGTTCGGGTAAATCGGTGGGAATTAATGCAATGATACTTTCATTGCTTTACAAAAATGACCCTGAGCATCTCAAGCTAATGATGATTGACCCCAAGATGTTGGAGTTCTCTATTTATGATGAGATTCCACATTTGATTACGCCCGTAATTACCGAGCCTAAAAAGGCAATTGCCGCACTAGCAAATATGGTAGGTGAGATGGAGCGTCGTTATCGCTTAATGGCAGAGAAGAGGACTAAAAATATCGATAATTATAACGAGAAGATTAAAAGAGACAATTCGGGGGACGAACCGATGCCCTTTATTGTTATTGTTATTGATGAGTTGGCAGATTTAATGATGAATGGTGGAAAAGAAGTGGAGACTTCTATTGCTCGCTTAGCACAGAAGTCAAGAGCCTGTGGTATCCATTTGATTGTTGCAACCCAACGACCAAGTGTTGATGTTGTGACTGGGATTATCAAGGCAAATCTCCCGTCAAGATTAAGCTACAGGGTAGGACAGAAGATTGACTCAAAAGTTATTCTTGATTCAATGGGTGCAGAGAGTTTGCTTGGACGAGGTGATGGGCTCTTTACTCCCCCAGGTATGACCGGATTAGTACGCATTCATGCACCATGGGCAACAGAAGAGGAGATTGAGGAGATTGTTGAGTTTATTAAGGTACAGCGTGCACCAGAGTATGATGAGAGTTATTTTGTTGAGAGTAGTGGCACATCACTAGAAAAAGGAGAGAAGGAAATTGAACTTGATTCACTTTATGAGGAGGCAAAGGCAGTTGTTCTCTCTGATAAGAAGACCTCTATCTCTTACTTGCAACGTAAACTTCAGATAGGCTATAATCGTTCAGCAAATATCATAGATCAGCTTGAGGCAACAGGGGTGCTCTCCTCTCCTAACACTAAAGGAAATAGAGATATATTGATTTGACTAAAGTAGCCCTAAAGCATGGTCTTTGTAACTATCTGATACACCCAATTAAACAACCTTTTCTATACTTATTATTCAAAATAAGATTTAATGCAAACTTGCTACCATTAAGCTACGAATTTACATACAATAGGAGACCACAATATGGCCTTAATCGAAGATTATAAAAAACATACATCTGAGCGTGCAGAGCTTGGTGTTCCTTCACTTCCGCTCACAGTAGAGCAGACAGCAGAACTGGTTGAGATCCTTAAACAGAGTCCAATCCCAGAATCAGACTATGTGATGGATATGTTTGAAAATAAAGTACCTGCAGGTGTAGATGATGCAGCATATGTAAAAGCAGCATTTCTTAATGATATTATACAAGAGAATGTTACCTGTGATGCAATCAGCAAAACAAAGGCAATTGAGATCCTTGGCAAAATGCTAGGTGGCTTTAATGTAACACCGATGGTAGAGGCACTTAAACTTGGTGATGACGTTGCTGATGCTGCAGCAGAACAACTAAAGAATACTATTCTTGTCTATGATGCATTTAATGACGTTAAGAAAATGATGGATGAAGGCAATGAAAAAGCCAAAGAGGTGATTCAGTCATGGGCAAATGCTGAGTGGTTTATCAATAAGCCTGAGCTTGAAAAAGAGATTAAATTAACTGTCTATAAAATACCAGGTGAGACCAATACGGATGACCTTTCTCCTGCATCAGAAGCTTTTACTAGAGCAGATATCCCATTGCATGCAAATGCTTTCCTTGTTTCGCGCATGGAAAAACCACTTGAGACAATGGCAGAGCTTAAAGAGAAGAATGGTTTGCCATTAGCATATGTTGGTGATGTTGTTGGTACAGGATCCTCAAGAAAGTCTGGTATTAACTCTGTACAATGGCATATGGGTAGAGATATTCCAGGTATTCCTAATAAAAGAACAGGTGGAGTTGTTATTGGTTCCATCATTGCACCCATTTTCTTTAATACAGCAGAAGATTCAGGATGTCTGCCTCTTCAGGCACCAGTGAATAATCTTGAGACTGGCGACGTGATCACAGTTAAGCCATTTGAGGGTATTATTGAAAAAGATGGTAAAGTGGTTTCTGAATTCAAACTTGAACCCAATACAATTCCCGATGAAATGAGAGCAGGTGGGCGCATCCCTCTCATTATTGGCAAGGGATTGACTATAAAAGCGAGAGAAGCACTTAATATGGGTACAGATGATATCTTTATGAGACCTGACCAGCCTAAAGATGATGGTAGTGGATATACACTAGCACAGAAGATGGTTGGAAGGGCATGTGGCATGGAAGGCATAAAGCCTGGTGTCTACTGCGAACCTGTCTGTACAACAGTTGGTTCTCAAGATACGACTGGTCCCATGACTAGAGATGAGATTAAAGAGCTTGCAGCACTGAGTTTTGGTGCAGACTTTGTATTGCAATCTTTTTGCCACACTGCAGCTTATCCAAAGCCAGCAGACATTGAGCTTCAGCATACACTCCCCAAGTTTTGGACAGAGAGAAAAGGGTTTATTCTTAGGCCAGGTGACGGCGTTATCCATAGCTGGCTTAACAGAATGTGCTTACCTGATACAGTTGGTACAGGTGGAGATTCTCATACCAGATTCCCTATTGGCATCTCCTTTCCTGCGGGGTCAGGGCTAGTAGCATTTGCTGGGGTAACTGGCATGATGCCCCTCACCATGCCAGAATCTGTTTTGGTTAAGTTTAAAGGAGAAATGCAGCCTGGTATTACCCTACGCGACTTGGTTAATGCCATTCCATATCAGGCGATCAAAGATAATCTATTGACTGTAGAAAAAAAAGGGAAGAAGAATATTTTTGCAGGTCGAATTCTTGAGATTGAAGGACTTGAACAGCTCAAGTGTGAGCAGGCATTTGAACTTTCAGACGCTTCAGCAGAGCGTTCAGCAGCAGCTTGTACGGTTAAATTAGATAAAGAACCTATCATTGAGTATCTTGAGTCCAATATTGTACTTATTGAAGAGTTGATAGAGCAAGGTTATGAAGACAAAGAGACACTCAAACGCCGTGCAGACAAGATGAGAGAGTGGATTAAGGATCCAAAACTTCTCGAACGTGATCCTGATGCGACATATGTAGCAGTTATTGAGATTGACCTCAATAAGATTACAGAGCCAATTCTTGCGTGCCCTAACGATCCAGATGATGTGGCAACACTCTCTGAGATTCTTGCTGATCCCAAGCGCCCAACAGAGAAGATTGATGAAGTTTTTGTTGGCTCATGTATGACAAATATTGGTCTCTTTAGGGCACTAGGGGAGGTTCTTAGAGGTGAAGGTGCGGTGAAAGCAAAAACATGGGTTGTTCCGCCAACCAAAATGGATGAGAAAGAACTGATTGAAGGAGGCTATTACGCTATTTTCGGTGCTGCTGGTGCGAGAACAGAGATTCCTGGTTGTTCACTGTGCATGGGCAATCAGGCACGTGTGGCAGATAATGCAATTGTCTTCTCTACATCAACTAGAAACTTCGATAACCGTTTAGGTAAAGGGGCACAGGTTTATCTTGGTTCTGCTGAGGTTGCAGCAGTTGCAGCGCTACTTGGACGTCTCCCAACAAAAGAGGAATACCTAGAGATTGTTAATAAGAAAATTACACCTAAGAACAGAGACAGTGTTTATAAATATCTTAATTTCAATCAAGTTTCCAAAGAAGAACTTGAAGCAATGGTTGGTTAAACACTCGATTGATGCATGATTGATATGCCAAGACAAACAATCTTGGCATAAACTTTTATTTTCTACAATTTCCTATTTATTATTATGTTAGTAAAACCTTTGTACCATTATGGATATATTTTGATACAGAGTAAACTTCTAAGGGAAATTTCTTCATGAGCCAAAAGTCACTACGTATTTTACATTTTAGCGACATTCATGTTAGTGCCCTTGTACGCCATATGAAATGGAGGAAGTGGTTTAGCAAATGTGGAATTGGTGCAATCAATCTACTTCGTGGACGGGCAAAATATTTCAATGATGTTGAAAAGAAGATGGCAGCAATGGTACGTTTTAAGAAGGAAAATAGTATTGATATTGTCATTAATACTGGAGATTATACAGCACTAGGATTAGAGCATGAGTTAATACAAGCACGTAAGTTGATGGAGCCTATGATGTATCCATCAAATAATTATCTGACCGTACCAGGAAATCATGATATCTATGTGCATGAGAGAAATAGTCACCACCATTTTGTTAAACAGTTTGGCTCAGTGCTGCAAAGTGATTTGCCAGAGTATTGTGTAGAGAGACATTACCCATTAGTACGACTTATTGATGATGGTGTGGCAGTGATTGCACTCAATAGCTCAAAGCCCAATCCGCAACCATGGCGTTCGGATGGGTATATTTCTCATAGACAACTCGAATCTTTTAAAAAACTCTTACAAGATAAACGAATTAGGGGACGTTTTTTATTTGTTATAACCCATTATGCTCCTCGTTTAGCAGATGGAAAACCTGATAGAAAACGACATGGACTTTGTAACGCAAATGACTTTTTATATGCCTGTAGTAGCATTGAGCAGGGTGCCATACTATTTGGTCATGTACATCAAACTTACTATACTGAAGTGCCTGAAACAAAGATACCACTCTATTGTGCAGGAAGTGCCACAATGAAAGACCATGAGGGAGCATGGGTCTATGAACTTGAAGGGAATATTTTGTCCCATAAACGTGTATACTGGAACGGTAGATCCTACGGTTTTAATTCTAAATAGGATGTTTATGTATCACTTAAATAACTATTATTTTTTTAAGTAGAAAAAATGTACCAATAGGAGAAGAGAACTAATCTATTTCTATATCTTCTAGATCTGCTGCTTCTTCTGGGGTAAAGAGTCTTGATATAGTAATAAAGCGAAGACCTAAGGGTATTTCAATGGAAAAACTAGAACCTCTTCCTTCTACCACATCTATGGTTAAATGAGTATTTTTCATGTATTCAAATTGATCAGGAGACATGAAAAATTCACAACCGTGAATCTCTCCTACTTTGACATCACGACTTCCCACCATAAAATCACCTACTTCGAAACACATAGGGGCAGAACCATCACAGCATCCACCACTTTGGTGAAACATAAGCTCTGTACCATGTTTTTCTCTAAGTCTATCTATGAGTGTGTTGGCTTTTTTGGTAGATACTACACGTGCTGTGGGCATTGATTTTCCTTAATATGATTTTAATCTATTTTATGACTCAATCTGGACCTAAAAGAAACCTAACTTATTCTCATCATATGATGTCAATATATTTTTAGTATGACGATAGCTGTTTAGCATCATGAGGTGAGTTTCTCTACCAAAGCCTGACTGCTTGTACCCACCAAATGAAGCATGAGAAGGATAATGATGATAACAGTTTGCCCATACACGTCCAGCCTCTATCCCACGAGTTAGTTTTTGCATCTCGTGTACATTTCTAGTCCATACACCAGCACCTAGACCATAGAGTGTATCGTTAGCAATCTCTAGCGCCTCATCTATATTCTTAAAGGTTGTAACAGAGAGCACTGGACCAAAAATCTCTTCTTGGAAAATACGCATTTTGTTGTGTCCTTTAAATATTGTTGGCTGTATGAAGAAACCGTCTGGGTATTCGGAATTGTCAAATTTTGAACCACCTGCCAATAGTTCAGCACCTTCTTCTTTGCCTATAGAGATATAGTGTAAGATTTTTTCATACTGATCACTTGAAGCTTGTGCTCCCATCATGGTGTTGGGGTCTAGAGGGTTACCCATTTTGATGGCAGCTACTCTTTCTAACACTCGTTTCATAAATGGCTCATAGATACTCTCCTGAATTAATGCACGAGAAGGACATGTGCACACTTCACCTTGGTTAAATGCAAAGAGCACTAAGCCTTCTATGGCTTTATCAAAAAATGCATCATCTGCATCCATAATACTCTCCATAAATATGTTTGGTGATTTACCACCAAGCTCTAGTGTGACAGGTATGAGATTTTCAGAAGCATACTGCATAATGAGTTTCCCCGTAGTGGTTTCTCCTGTAAATCCTATCTTGTTAATATCTGGACTCAGTGCCAGTGGCTTACCGCACTCAGGACCAAAGCCATTAACAATATTAATGACTCCATTGGGTATAAACGCTTGTATTAATTCCATAAGCACCATAATAGAGACAGGGGTTTGTTCCGCAGGTTTAAGCACCACACAGTTTCCTGCTGCAATGGCAGGAGCAAGTTTCCATGCTGCCATCAAAATAGGAAAATTCCAAGGAATAATCTGTCCAACTACACCTAGAGGCTCATGTATCTCTTGAGATACTAAAGAACTATCTAGATCAGATACTGTTCCAGACTCAGAACGAATCACCGAAGCAAAATATCTAAAGTGATCAATTGCCAAAGGTAAGTCTGCATTGATGGTCTCTCTTATCGCTTTACCATTATCCCATGTCTCAGCAATAGCCAACGTTTCCAAGTTGGCTTCCATGGTATCGGCTATCTTGTTAAGGATGGCAGATCGCTCTGAAACGGAAGTCTTTCCCCAAGTCTCAAACCCTTTCCATGCGGCATCTGTAGCTAATTTTATATCTTTTTTATTAGATTGGGCTACTTTTGCCATAGGTTTATTGTCTATAGGCGAAAGGGCTTCAAAATAATTTCCATCTACAGGAGGTACCCACTCTCCGCCTATAAAATTTTCATATTGTGCTTTAAATGTTGGTTTTTTAAATGACATAATATCCCCCTTTTATATGATAATCACATACATTATAATTAAATTCTATGGGATAAATGATTAATTAAAGCAGTTTTTAAGATTATATATTTTTGATTGTGTATAGTTGAAGCTTTGGAATGTAAGTTACTAAGTGCCAAAGGGAGTTTGAAAAATATAACCTAAAACCCTCCCCTTAAACCACCATCAAAACCCTAAAAGTCCTAAAAGCCTTCTTGTGCCTAGGTTTACGCACCATAGTCTATAAAGTAGATAGCTTCAAAATATTTGAAAGAATTAGAAAATAAATATTGTACAAAATGTACCAATTAAAACAAGTAAGTTTTTTGTGTATAAGGAATTTTTTGATAGACTAAAAAGTAAAAAATATATTATTATGTTAAAAGTTGTATAAAAATAAAATTTTAGCTATAATTATTTTGTCTTAAATAAAATATAAAGGGAAAAAATGAAAAGAATAGCTTTAACATCAAGTGCAATAGCTATTGCATTATTGATGAGTGGATGTGCAGCATTATCAAACTCAACTCAATATGTGGTTAGATCTAAAAAAGTAGTTGTAGGTTTTGCAGAACCAGAAAAAAGTAACAACTGTAAAAAAGTAGGTGTCTCTACAAAGTTTGATGCAAAGGCAAAAAATATTTTTTCCATCATCAGGATTGGTGACAGTGTAGAAGAAGCAATCCACAAAGGAAATGTTTATTTTGCAAAAGAAGCTACTAGAAAGGGTGCAAATTATGTAGATAGAACATTCTATGCAGAAAAAGTATATTTTCCTGCAGTTTATAGCGTTAGTAGAGAGGCTACAGCTGATTACTACAAATGTAGAAAAATACCAAAACCAAATTATATTGACCATACTAGATACTAGCCAATATAATCCATTTGCAATATTCAAGTTAGCTTAATAGCTTGGTTGATTATTGCTTTGGCTGCCCATGTAAGTAAGTTGGTAGTCTACGCTCATCAACAATTAACAACTTCTAAATCAATGAATAAGCTGTAACTTATTAGCAAAAGAGAGTACAATTTCTACAGTGATTTAAGCGACTGTGCAATGAGGTGTATTGCCATGCCATAGTTGCTACTAGCATTATAGGCAGTAAGTACCTTGAAGTTGCTTCCGCCTAACCAGAGCTCGTCATGGGTTTTGTTGTGTAGCCTAATGAGTGCAGCAGTGCTGTAAGGAAAGGGCATTGTTGGCTTAATACCATATGTGTGCAACATGGAGAGTTGGTAGTGGGTTTTAAACCCTGTACGAAGCCCCTCAAAGCGTTTTTCCTTAAATGAAGTTTTTACGGCAACCACTTCTTTGTTTTTCCACCCTTTGTGGTGCATAAATTTAGCAATGGACCCAATACAGTCCTCAATATCCCATACACTTGCCCCATCTCCATCAAAATCATCATTGAATTTTCTAGCAATGGAAGGCATCTGCTGCACACATCCCATGGCTCCTGCAAACGAACCTTCAAGTTTTGTAATGTCATACCGCCTCTCTTTGGCAAAGAGAAAAAGATGTGCCAGTTCATTATGAAAATACTTCTGCATACGATTTTTATGGAAAGCAAGGGTAGTAAGGGAATCAAGAATATTATAGTCACCCGTGTAGGTGCCAAACCGACTCTCTACACCAAGAAAGCCAACAATATAGTCTGCATCAACCCGATACTGTTTTGCTGCCTTTTGAAGTGTGTGAAGATGCCTATGTTTAAATACCTTTGCCTCTTTAAATGTTTTCTCATTCACTACATGTAGTTTAAATCGCTCCCAACTTCCAACAGTAGAGTTTTTCTTGAATTTTCCTGTATAGCGTGCAAGGGTATCACGGTCGAGCTTTGCATGTTTAAATACCTTTTTGAGATAGGTGGTATTAAAACCATATTTTTGATGCATAGTGTGGATAAAATATTGTACACGAGGCTTAGAAAGGTAGTCATAGGGAATAGGTGGTCTGTCATTGTTTGCATCTAACACAAAAAGAAAGAGAAGAAGTATTAAGAGTAGTTTGATCATTTAAATTTCCTTTTTAAGTACAAGGAGTGCATCGCGGTAAATGGGTTCATCAACAAAGATACCATAAGTCTCATCCATAAATCCATTGTTCCCTTTGGCAGACTCCTTTTCAAAGCGTGTTTTAATATGTCTAGCACGTATAATCTCTGCTTCGCTAATGTCAAAAATCTCATTGGCAATGGCAACTTGCTTGGGTCCCATGCAGGCTTTGGCAGTGAAGCCCATATTTTTTTCATACTCACACCACTTTCTAAAGGTCTCCGTGTCATGATACACTTGAAACATAAATGAAATAGGCAATAGCCCTATGCTTTTTGCATCAACAAGGAATTTACTAAGAATGTAGTCAATTGTTGGATTGCCTATGTGTATTAATGACTGTGGCAACCTTAGTGAGGTAAGTAAATCAAGAATACCAATATTGGCTGTAGTGAAACGCTTATCAATTCGTAGAGAGGAGAGATTAGTAAATGCCTCTTTGGTTTCCATGGAGATGTGTAGTTCTTTCTGATCGCTTAGTAGACTCAACGCTCTAGCAATATCATGTTGGTCTTTAACCTTTGCTACACGCACAGCATCAAAGTTAAAATGATTTAAAACATGTATCTCTTCCGCGCCACCCTCATCTAGTGGATTGACACGCACAATGATAAAACTATCGCTATGCTCCATGTGGGAAAGAAAGAGGGAAATATTGTGTAGTGCCTCTTTTTTACGGTCTGGAGCAATGCCATCTTCAAGATTGAGGGTAATCATATCGGCACTATTGGTATCGATACAATTAAGATGTTTGAGATTGAGCGGATTAAGCATCATGTTGGAGCGATGACGATGGTGGATACAGGGGTATTTGCATTTTTGTCCAAATGTATTGGGTAATTGCGAAAGGTCTTCAAATATCATGTCTAATCATACCAAAAGATGTAAGATTTTCAGTTATAATATATGTAAAAAGGCAATGAAAATGAAGCAGATACTCCCAATAATTGTATTGCTAATGATGTCAAACTAATGATAGATAAAACTGATGTCCTTGAAGCACTCAAGCATAATAATACTTTTCTTACTGGTGGTGCAGGAGTAGGAAAGAGCTATATTACTAATGAGATTATTGATGACTACCGCAAGCATGATAAACAGGTGGTCTCACTTGGCTCTACGGGGGTGAGTGCAGTTAACATTGGTGGTTTTACGGTACACAGTTTTTTTGTTTTTGGTATTGCCTCTAACTTTGAAGAGTTGGCAGAGCATGATAAACGTACTAAAAAACGTCTAGGTGATCTTAAAAAAGCACTTAAAGCAACTGATTTGATTATTATTGACGAAATCAGTATGGTGAGTGCCGAATTGCTTGATATGATTGCTTATCGTCTCAATACCTACGGTTATCTTGGTAAGGTACTTTTTGTGGGAGATTTTTTTCAGCTTCCTCCAGTACAGAAACAGCACAACCCACATGATGTTTTTGGGGAGAAGCTTTATGCTTTTGAGTCGTTGGCATGGGAACGTTTTGATTTAACAGTCATAGAACTAACTGAAATGAAACGTACACAGGATGCAGAGCTTACACATATTCTCTCTAAAGTTAGACAAGGAATCTGTGATGATGAGGTGTTGCAATACATGCACTGTCTTTGGAACAATGAGGGGTTAAAACCAGATCCAACCTATCTTTTTGGTCGTAATGCAGAGGTAGAGTTGACTAACCGTGCAAGAATCAACGAACTAAAGAGTGAGGAGACAATTTTATTTGCTGACATAGAGATGTTTGGTAGTGTGCATGAAAAGAAATTAGAGGGGTGGAAGAAACTACTACCTATTTCTGAACAGTTAACACTTAAAGAGGGGGTGCCCATACTTTTTACGGTCAACAAGTGGGGAAAATTTGTCAATGGTGAACGTGGAATATTGCGTACCATTGAAGACAATCACCTTATTGTTGAGAAGGAAAATACCTATGTAAGAGTAGAGCGACATGATTTCGATTTACTTGATATGGTTGTCAAAGAGGATGGTACACTTGAGCAGGTCTCATTGGCAACCCTCTCCCAATTTCCACTTAAGCTTGCCTATGCGGTAACCATTCACAAATCACAAGGAATGAGCATCGATAACCTTGTCTGCAATGTTGATAATATCTTTGCTCCCAGCCAGTTCTATGTAGCCATTTCACGTGCTATCAACCCTAGATATCTTAAGATAGATTTTAATCGTGGCAATTTGATGCACTACTTGAAACAAGTAATCCACGTAGATAAACGGGTAACGGAGTATTATAAAAAGCAGCACTAGTATGTGACGATACGTATGCTACCTGCTTGTGTTATTTTAATATACCTATTATGTATAGTGACAATATCACCATCGAGTTCGAGCATATTATAGTCATTTTTAAGATTAAAGCAAAGAGATGGAGGAACTTCACCATAGAAGGAGCCTATCTGTTTAATAAAACGAGCAGGTGTAAAGATGAAAAAACGTGTTTTGCTTACTAACATGAATGGTGTCATGATAAGATGAATAGGTAGTAAAAATAGAATAGAAAGTAGGTATTTGAGTATGCCATGTTTGAGCCATCCAAAACGTAGGGTCTCAGAGAGAAAAATATGTTGCAAATCCCCCATATTGCCAGCACTAAAGAGAAAAACCTCTTCATTAAGTTTAAAAAAGTGGTGTTTTTGTACTTTTGGTACATTTTCCTCTGCTAACATATTGAGTATTGTTGTGATTGAGGGAACCTTGTGTATTTTGGCAATAACATTGAATGAACCAGTAGGGTTTAAAATAAAAATAGGCCGTTTATTAAATACATAAAGATGCTTGACGATACGCCGAATAGCACCATCTCCTCCATTAATGATAATATAGTCATACTGTTCAATGCCATCATGTTGCGAAAGTGAGTCTATAGTGATAGAGTCTATAGTGAGTCCATCATGCACAATCTCTTTTCCTATTGATAAGATACGTAGACTAGGTTTTGGTCTCATATCATATTCCTTAATATTATTTTAAGGTATTATAGCAGAGGAATGTGAATAAATTATGTATAATTAACAGAAGAAATATGAAAAGGAGTTTCTAAAAAGAGAATGGCAATGAAAGTATATACTGCAAAGAGCAGTTTGAAATATGAGTGATTATGGGTATTGAGCAATGAAAAAGGTTGCCTATATTACTGATAATATCTGCTTGAAACACGATACAGGCTCTATGCATCCAGAGTCGAAAGAAAGACTGGTTGCTATAAAGGAGGCAGTTTTACCCCTAAGGGAGAAACTTTTGACACCATCTTCTATATGTGTACCAGATGAGATGTTGCTGTCAGTACATACTCATAAGCAGATAGAGGAGGTGATGGAGTGTAGCAAGATAGCAACATCTATTGATGCTGATACCATTTGCTCATTTGACTCGTTTCATGTAGCAAAAATAGCAGCAGGTGCAGGAGTTGTTGCCATAGATGGTATCAAAAAAGGAGTATTTGAGCATGCTTTTTGTGCGGTAAGGCCACCAGGACACCATGCCAGTCCAACCAAGTCAATGGGTTTTTGTCTCTTTAACAATATTGCCATTAGTGCTAAATATGCTCAAAAAAAGGGTTATAAGAAGGTGATGATTATTGATTTTGATGTCCATCATGGCAATGGTACACAAGATACTTTTTGGGAAGATAATACTGTATTTTACATCTCTTCACACCAAGCACTTGCCTATCCAGGTACAGGGCTTGAAAATCATATTGGTGAAGGTAGAGGAAAGGGATTTACACGTAATTTCCTCATGATGCCTGAAAGTACAGATGAGCATTTGCTTGATATCTATGAACACGATATACCATCGCTTGTAGATACATTTAATCCTGATATTATCTTAGTCTCAGCAGGCTATGATCTGCATGAGAGCGACCCACTTGCAGCACTTAACATTACTACAGAGGGTATACAAAAGATGGTACGTGCTATTCTTGATTATAAAGATGTTCCATATATTTTCTTTCTGGAAGGTGGATATGATGTTAAGGCTCTAGGCAAGAATGTTAGAGTAACTCTAGAAGAGATGTTATATTAGGATTATAGGTTTTGATATTTGGGTATAATGTTGCCATTAATCTTATAGAAACTAGGAAGAGTTGGATATGTCTGCAGAAGCAATAGAACGTGTAGAAAAAGCCATTAATGAGATCAAAAAAGGCAAAATGGTTATTATGATGGATGATGAAAGCCGTGAAAACGAGGGTGATCTTGTCTATGCAGCAACCTTTTCGACACCTACAATGGTTAACTTTATGGCAAAAGAGGCAAGAGGGCTTATCTGTACACCTGTTACCAGAATGCTTGCTACCAAACTTGATCTTATGCCCATGGTTAGCAACAATGACTCCAATCATGAAACTGCATTTACTGTCTCTATAGACGCCATTACGGCAACAACGGGTATTAGTGCAGCAGAACGTGATGACTGCATCCATAGACTTGCTAATCCTTTGACCGTATCCAAAGACTTTGTGCGTCCAGGGCATATTTTTCCACTTATAGCCAAAGATGGAGGAACACTTGTACGTACTGGACATACAGAAGGTTCAGTAGACCTATGTAAGTTGGCAGGGTTGGCACCAGTAGGAGTGATTTGTGAGATTATCAAAGAGGATGGTACCATGGCACGCATGGATGATCTCAAGGTTTTTGCCAAAAAGCATGCACTCTGTATTGTCTATATTTCTGATATTGTGGAATACCGCTTAGTGAATGAGCAGCTAGTATACAGGGTTAAAACAGAAGAGACCAAGCTTCGTGGTATTAAAGTACAAAAGCATATATATGGAGACCATCTTGACCGTTTTCATACCGTTATACAGTTTCACAAACTGCATGAAACTACTAATGTTAAATTTCATAATATTGGCAATGACATTGATCTTATTCTTGATGATAGTCGTTTCGATACACTAAACCACTCCATAGAGTACCTTAAACAAAATGGTGGGGTATTGATTTTTCTTGATACCAAAATTAT
This sequence comes from Sulfurovum sp., assembly GCA_020525365.1. Taxonomy (NCBI): domain Bacteria; kingdom Pseudomonadati; phylum Campylobacterota; class Epsilonproteobacteria; order Campylobacterales; family Sulfurovaceae; genus Sulfurovum; species Sulfurovum sp. Next base: position 278,753 of record JAIZOF010000001.1, read on the forward strand.
CTCTAGCGAGCAAGCCAAGGAGTTTGGAGTAGGCGCACAAATACTTAAAGATCTTGGCGTTAAAAATATTAAGCTCCTTACAACCAATACTGAAACTGAATTTATTGGCTTGAGTGGATTTGGACTTGATGTAATTGAAAAAGTAGAAACCAGGTAACACGTATCAAATTGATACAATTGAGACTATTTTACTCTGAATTAAACTATTCCTCTTCTTTTTAAATCTATATGGTTTATGATAAACTAACCTTAATAACAACATCAAATATACCAATATAAAAAGGATTTGTCATGAGTAAAGAAGTGTATCCTCCTAATTCTGATTTTGCTACCAGTGCCTGTATTAAAAGTATGGATGAGTATTGGGATTTACAAAACAGAGCTAAAGAAGACTATGAAGGTTTCTGGAAAGACTATGCCAATGATAAAATAGAATGGATTTCACCCTATGATAAAGTGCTCGATGAGAGTAGCGCACCTTTTTATAAGTGGTTTGTTAATGGCAAGCTTAATGTCTGTAACCAATGTGTAGATAGACACCTTACAGATAAGGCGAACAAAACAGCTATTCTTTTTGAGGGTGATAGGGGAGATGTAGAACATATTACTTATGCAGAACTCTCTTTACGTGTGAATCGTATGGCAAACCTGCTAAGAGAAAAGTTTGGTATTCAAAAGGGTGATAGGGTTATTCTCTATATGCCAATGATTCCAGAAGCAGCCTATGCCATGCTTGCATGTGCAAGGATTGGAGCAATCCACTCCATTGTTTTTGGCGGATTCTCTGCTGAGGCACTTAAAGACCGTATTGAAGATGCACAGGCAAAACTGATTATTACCGCAGATGGTGCATATAGAAAAGGAAAACCCTATATGCTTAAGCAGGTTGTTGATGCTGCACTTTCAGAGGGTGGAGAGGGTGTCAAAGCAGTCCTTGTGGTTAAGCGCAACAATGAACCAATTGAGTGGGTAGAAGGTAGAGACTACTGCTACAATAGTCTAATTGATGAACAGCATACTGAATGTCCTTACGAAATAATGGACTCAGAAGACCCACTTTTCTTGTTGTATACATCAGGTAGCACAGGAAAACCTAAAGGAGTACAGCACTCTAGTGCAGGGTATATTTTATGGGCACAGATGACCATGGAGTGGGTCTTTGACATTAAAGATGAAGATGTATATTGGTGTACAGCTGATATTGGATGGATTACGGGTCACACCTATATTATCTATGGACCACTTTCTGCAGGTGTTACAACAGTGATGTTTGAGGGAGTACCAACCTACCCTAATGCTGGCCGTGCATGGAAAATGGTACAAGATCATAAGATTAGCCAGTTCTATACAGCACCTACTGCTATTAGGGTACTTCATAAGATGGGTGAAGATGAACCTAAAAAATATAACCTCTCATCACTCAAAGTGCTTGGAACGGTAGGTGAGCCCATAGATCCACCAGCATGGAGATGGTACTATGAGGTGGTGGGCAATGCTAAATGTGCCATTGTCGATACATGGTGGCAGACAGAGACAGGCGGTCATATGATTAGTCCACTTCCAGGCGCCACACCTATTAAGCCTGCTTGTGCAACATTCCCGCTCCCAGGCATTATGGCAGAGGTTATTGATGAAGATGGTACGCCCAAAGAAGTGGGCGAAACAGGACTACTGTGTATTACTAAGCCATGGCCAAGTATGATTAGAACCATTTGGGGGGATTCTGAACGTTATAAGAAATCTTACTTTGGTGATGCAGTGAAAGATGGTAAGCCAGTTTACTTCTCAGGCGATGGTGCTGTACTCGATAAAGACGGATATATCACTATTACAGGGCGTGTTGATGATGTTATTAATGTCTCTGGTCATCGTATGGGAACAGCAGAGATTGAAGCAGCAGTTAAGGATGATTCGTCTATTGCCGAAGTGGCAGTTGTTGGAAGACCGCATGACATTAAAGGAGAGTCTATTTTTATCTATGTTGTACTCAAAGAGGGATATACAAGTCAAGATATAAAAAACCATATCAATCAACTGCTGGCTGAGGAGATTGGAAATATTGCTAAAGCAGACCATGTTGTAGAGGTACCAGGATTGCCCAAAACCAGATCAGGAAAAATCATGAGACGTATTTTGCGTTCTATTGCCAAAGGTGAGGAGATTACACAAGACATTTCAACACTTGAAGATCCAAAGATTGTTGAGAAGATTATCTCTAAAGCAAGAGAGATATAGGACTTATAAACCTCTCAACCTGTTTATAAAGTAATTCTATAGTGTTCTCATTAATATTTTTACTTTTTTCATATCTTCAAAAACTTCTTTTTTTGCACTTGGATTTCGTAATAGAAAACTAGGATGATAGGTAGGAACAAGCGTATAACCCTTCTGTTTTAGTACAGTACCACGTATTTTGGTAATACCTGTATCATCTCCTGTCATATAATGGTAGGCTGTACTACCCAAGGTTATAATAATTTTAGGCTTAATAAGTTCAATCTGTTTAAGTAAAAAAGATTTACACGTATGTGCTTCTTCTGGGCTGGGAGTACGATTGTTTGGGGGTCTGCATTTAACAATATTGGCAATGTATATCTCTTCACGTTTCACAAAAAGTACATTTTCTATTATCTTTGTTAGCAATTCTCCTGAACGCCCTACAAATGGTTGACCTGTACTGTCCTCGGTTACACCTGGTCCTTCTCCAACAAACATGACATCTGCTTGTGGGTTTCCTTCACCAAAAACCACATGGGTACGACTTTTGCTTAGTTCGCATAGGTGGCATTTGAGTGTTTGACTTTTAAGTTTTTCAAGTGTACTAGGCAACATAAGGTTAGGCTCACTCTCTTTATGGATGGATACAGAAGTGTATCGATAACCAAATTGCTTCAGTTGCTTCAGTTGTCTAAGAAGAAGAGCGTTTTTGAGATTCTTCATAGGGGTATTGTATCTTTGGGGAGCTTAATAAAAACCCCAAAATAACCAATATGAGCCTAACTATGGGAGTTTTCGGTGGTAGTTTGAAGTATTATTTCATTGACACCTTTTCAAAGATGTGTCAGGCTATCATGATTAAATTCTTCTAAATTCTTCTAAATTAAGAGACTTTTAAGTTTTTAGATACTAATCTTTATTATCATGAATTATACTAAAACCTAATAGAGGGAGGGCTATGATGAAGAAAATTATAGTAAAAGCGAGTATCGTATCATTATTTTTGGGACTGTTTTTAGTTGGATGTGGAAGTAAGAAAAACTTAAATGTTCCCAAAAAAGATTTGACAGCTTCCAAAGATAAAAGTCCTGATAATGCACTGGTTATTAAAGGTGAGATCCCAGACAAGGTCTCTGGTGAATTCAATATTGATAATATTTTGAATGTAAGTTCTAATATTCCCTACTTGCATCAAAACCATACAAACTATTCAGAATATGGAAGTAGTCTAAGGCCAACCCCTACTAAAAATGCAGCCAAAAAGAGTATTGAATGGACCATTGCAGCCAAAACAGAATATGATGCTGCCCAGCTTGCAGGTCATGTACGTTTTATGGATCAAAAGCTTCAAGAAGGGGTAAGTCCAAGAGCATGGGATAAGCTTTTTCTCATGGAAACCTATATGAAAGTAAGGCAATTTTACACAACAAATATAAAACAGGGTGGTACAACAGTAATTATTAGTAAAAAAGCAAGCAATAACTGTGCCTATAATGTAATAGCAGCATCTAGTGATGTTATAAGTGGTCACTTTTTTGGCAAAGGTGATATTACACAAAACTACTCATCAATTGCTGAAGAAATATTGAAAAGTAGTGCGTGTAGTGCCTTAAGAAGTGATATTGAAATGTATATTCAGGAGAAGAAACAGAAGGAGAAGAAACAGAAGGAGAAGCAAGATAACTCTGAACAAGATAGTTCCAAGAAACACAACAGAGGTCAGTATACTCCTCCACCACCGCCTCCCAGCCAATACAACAGAGGTTATTATGCTCCTCCACCACCGCCTCCCAGCCAATACAACAGAGGTTATTATGCTCCTCCACCACCGCCTCCCAGCCAATACAACAGAGGTCAGTATACTCCTCCACCACCGCCTCCCAGCCAATACAACAGAGGTTATTATGCTCCTCCACCACCGCCTCCCAGCCAATACAACAGAGGTTATTATGCTCCTCCACCACCGCCTCCCAGCCAATACAACAGAGGTCAGTATACTCCTCCACCACCGCCTCTGCAGCCAATACAACAGAGGTCAGAGCAACCCTGTCCCCGTACAATATAGTCCCAATTCAACAGGAGTCATCAATAATCTTTATTATCATGAATTATACTAAAACCTAATAGAGGGAGGGCTATGATGAAGAAAATTATAGTAAAAGCGAGTATCGTATCATTATTTTTGGGACTGTTTTTAGTTGGATGTGGAAGTAAGAAAAACTTAAATGTTCCCAAAAAAGATTTGACAGCTTCCAAAGATAAAAGTCCTGATACCAATGTGCCTATGCTTGCCTATAGTGTAATAGTAGCACATAGTGATGCTATAAGTGGAGATTTCTTTAGTAGAAGGTGATATACGCGATTACCCATCTACTACTGAAGCAATATTGAAAGGGTTTAGCAAGGCCTTGAGTGATCGAAAAATGTGGAACCATATGCGTATGAGCGATCGCGATCTCTCCGATGTGACTGGCTATACCTACACCTATCTGATGCATGGAAATAACCCTGCTACACAGTTTAAAGCCCTCTTTAAAAAAGGAGAAAAGGTTCGTCTTCGCTTTATCAACGGTGCGGCGATGAGCTTCTTTGACATACGCATTCCAGAACTTACGATGACCGTGGTTGCTGCTGATGGCAACCATATCAAACCAATCAGAGTCGATGAGTTCCGCATTGGTGTAGCAGAGACTTATGATGTCATTGTCGAACCCAGTAGCGTTAAGGCCTATGCCATTTTTGCTCAAAGTATAGATCGTAGTGGCTATGCACTAGGTTCTCTTACCCCTTCAAATTCTCTGCTTTCCAAAGCACCAAGAATGGACAATCCTCAAGCGCTTACAATGGTAGATATGGGGATGAAGATGAGTATGAAGTCTCACAAGAAGATGAGTATGGGAATGAAGAAGTATCGATGGGAAGAGATGGAGACACAAAAATATCCTATCACACCATTGCCAATGGCAAAAGGACCGCAGACCACTATGGTTGCAACAGATCCCAAATACCGCCTTGAAGATCCTGGTGTGGGACTACGTAACAATGGTAGACGGGTACTTACTTATGCTGATCTCAAGAACCGCTACTCTACTATTGATGCTCCTAAACCCAACAGAGAGATTGTGCTTCACCTTACAGGAAACATGGAACGTTATATGTGGTCAATCAACGGTATCAAGTACGCCGATGCCAAACCATTGATATTTCACTACGGTGAGCGACTTCGTATTACACTCATTAATGACACAATGATGAATCATCCTATGCACCTACATGGACTCTGGAGCGACCTTGAGACAGGTGATGACAACCATCTAGTACGTAAACATACTGTCATTGTTCAGCCTGGATCAAAAATTAGCTACCGTGTAACAGTTGATGCCAAAGGGGCATGGGTCTACCACTGTCATCTGCTCTACCACATGGCAGGTATGTTCAGAAAAGTTGTTGTGATCTAAGGAGATAGAAATGAAAAAAATATTAAAAACACTCTTGCTGTCCATAGTTATGGTTACATCGGCTTATGCTGCCAGTGCAGATGATCCACTACGTACCATGTTTCTTGTTGATCAACTTGAACTACGTGGCAACAATGCATATTCTCACACTTGGGATACTACACTTTATATAGGCTATGATCTTGATAAACTCTATCTTTATAGTAAGGGTGAAGCGACATCAAAGGGGCTGGAGCATACACAGAATGACTTCGTCTACTCCCGTGCCATCATGCCTTTTTGGGACGTACAAGCAGGTATCTGCTACAACAAAAATACCAATACATCAAATATGTGGTGGGAGATTGCTGTTGCTGGTCTGGCACCCTACTGGTTTGAAACCCGTGCAGCACTGTTGCTAAATACAAATGGCAATATTGGACTCAGGCTCGATGCTGAATATGAGATGTTATTTACTCAGAAGCTTATCCTTACACCTAAAATAGAAATGGATTTCTACAGTGAAGATGATTCGATGCTCCAGATAGGTTCGGGGCTCTCATCTGCTGAAGCAACACTATATCTACGATATGAGTTTGTGCGAGAATTTGCGCCCTACATTGGAATAAACTGGGGAAAAACATTTGGTAATATGCGTAACAATTATGAACCAGTAGATAAAACGGTACTGATTGCTGGTGTGAGATTTTGGTTCTAAGGAGACTCTACTTTGGTGTAACAATGTCACCAGAAACCTCTAGAGTGTTTAGACAATAGAGAAAAGCTTAGCTTAGCTCTATTGTGATTGGGGTTTACTCAACCTCTTCTAGGACCGACCATGACCACGTTGACTATGGCCACGACCACGTTGACCGGAATCACGTTGACTCTAATCACGCTTCACCAGCATCACGTTGATCGCAATCACGCTGGACCATGCGATACTACAAATGAACCCATCGCTAACTTTCCACCAATTTCAAGTCGTTGAACTACCTTTTTGGCACTCAAGTCAACTTTAACCAAGCTTCCCTCTTCGGTTAAGAACATATAAAAGTAACGACCATCTTTAGAGAAGTGATATTGAGGATGAGACTGTGTCTGCACAGTTCCCAGTTCATCTTTTGAGAGTTTACTTACCTCTATATCAGCTATTTTCTCATGGGTTAGTGTATTCATCACGGTAATAAAACTATCTTTATGGTTAATCACCACTGCAATATTATTATGTTTCATCTCATCGGTATGCCCTGCACCTTTTCCTGCATGAACTGTTTTAACAATAGTCATAGGAGAAGTAGTATAGTCTACCACAAATAAGTTCCCCTCATCAGAACCTACATAAATGGTCTTTTGATCTTTTAAGAAATTTAAGTGATGGACCCCCATAACCTCGGTCGATAGTCCCTCTTTTTTAATCTCTAGGTTCTCAATTATTGAGAGTCCTATTCCTTCTAAAAATTCTAGTTTTAGAACTGACGGGTAGACACCATTCGCACCCTCTGCTGTTGCATAAAAAATAGTTGAAGTTTGTATTCCATGCCTAGTGTGATGTTTGGTACCATGGCGCCCATGTATCTCTGGTGGAATTAAATTATGAACTGGAGAAGGGGTTTTGATTTCATTGACTTTAGTTGTTTGCCACATACCACTGTTATCTTTTTCTATTTTGTAGGTTGCAATCTTCTTATGTTGTCTGTCTATCAATACAAAATGGTTCTCATTTAACCAATGAGGATGCCCAGATGCCATTGTGCCACTAGAGATATAGCTGTGTCCACTTGTTGTTGGATAGGTCACACTATTCTCTCCCACTGTTGCTATAAGCTCATCGGTAGTACTATCAATAATCGCCGTCATAGGTTTATCTACACCCGATACTGCTACCAAACCTGTCATCTTTTCTACATCTATACTTCGTGGATGAAATGGCAACTCAATACTTTTTACAATAACATTAATAGATGAATCAATAACATCTATAATATTACTTCCTCGATTGTCTACATACATTTTAGGATTTTCCATCCCATGATTAGCTCTGGTTTTGATGATCTCAGCAGCATATGTTTTCTCATGTCCTGTTACAATGATATCTATCACTTCCATATTTTCTATATCGACTACAACGATAAAGTTATTCATTTTGTCACCAAAATATGCTATTGCTTGATCTCTTCCGTACTGACCATAGCCTTGATAGTTCCCGTTAGTAGGTACATTATCAGGGGTTTCATCTCTGGTAACCATTTTGTATTGATAGACAGACAACATAAGAAGATTGCAACCTACAAAATAGAAAAAGATAACAGTGGTATGTGGCAAACAACTAAAGTCAATGAAATCAAAACCCCTTCTCCAGTTCATAATTTAATTCCACCAGAGATACATGGGCGCCATGGTACCAAACATCACACTAGGCATGGAATACAAACTTCAACTATTTTTTATGCAACAGCAGAGGGTGCGAATGGTGTCTACCCGTCAGTTCTAAAACTAGAATTTTTAGAAGGAATAGGACTCTCAATAATTGAGAACCTAGAGATTAAAAAAGAGGGACTATCGACCGAGGTTATGGGGGTCCATCACTTAAATTTCTTAAAAGATCAAAAGACCATTTATGTAGGTTCTGATGAGGGGAACTTATTTGTGGTAGACTATACTACTTCTCCTATGACTATTGTTAAAACAGTTCATGCAGGAAAAGGTGCAGGGCATACCGATGAGATGAAACATAATAATATTGCAGTGGTGATTAACCATAAAGATAGTTTTATTACCGTGATGAATACACTAACCCATGAGAAAATAGCTGATATAGAGGTAAGTAAACTCTCAAAAGATGAACTGGGAACTGTGCAGACACAGTCTCATCCTCAATATCACTTCTCTAAAGATGGTCGTTACTTTTATATGTTCTTAACCGAAGAGGGAAGCTTGGTTAAAGTTGACTTGAGTGCCAAAAAGGTAGTTCAACGACTTGAAATTGGTGGAAAGTTAGCGATGGGTTCATTTGTAGTATCGCATGGTCAACATGAGGATAGTGGAATGATGGGACAATTTACTGTTCAAAATAATCCTAATCAATCTGGTCCTGGTCAATCTGGAATAGATCAAAAGAATTCTGATCAACATGATTCTGGTCGATCTGGAATAGATCAAAAGAATTCTGATCAACATGATTCTGGTCGCGATCCTGGTTCTGGCCATAGTCAACGTGGTCATGGTCGGTCTAGAAGAGGTTGATAAATCCCCAATCACAATAGAGCTAAGCTTTTCTCTATTGTCTAAACACTCTAGAGGTTTCTGGTGACATTGTTACACCAAAGTAGAGTCTCCTTAGAACCAAAATCTCACACCAGCAATCAGTACCGTTTTATCTACTGGTTCATAATTGTTACGCATATTACCAAATGTTTTTCCCCAGTTTATTCCAATGTAGGGCGCAAATTCTCGCACAAACTCATATCGTAGATATAGTGTTGCTTCAGCAGATGAGAGCCCCGAACCTATCTGGAGCATCGAATCATCTTCACTGTAGAAATCCATTTCTATTTTAGGTGTAAGGATAAGCTTCTGAGTAAATAACATCTCATATTCAGCATCGAGCCTGAGTCCAATATTGCCATTTGTATTTAGCAACAGTGCTGCACGGGTTTCAAACCAGTAGGGTGCCAGACCAGCAACAGCAATCTCCCACCACATATTTGATGTATTGGTATTTTTGTTGTAGCAGATACCTGCTTGTACGTCCCAAAAAGGCATGATGGCACGGGAGTAGACGAAGTCATTCTGTGTATGCTCCAGCCCCTTTGATGTCGCTTCACCCTTACTATAAAGATAGAGTTTATCAAGATCATAGCCTATATAAAGTGTAGTATCCCAAGTGTGAGAATATGCATTGTTGCCACGTAGTTCAAGTTGATCAACAAGAAACATGGTACGTAGTGGATCATCTGCACTGGCAGCATAAGCCGATGTAACCATAACTATGGACAGCAAGAGTGTTTTTAATATTTTTTTCATTTCTATCTCCTTAGATCACAACAACTTTTCTGAACATACCTGCCATGTGGTAGAGCAGATGACAGTGGTAGACCCATGCCCCTTTGGCATCAACTGTTACACGGTAGCTAATTTTTGATCCAGGCTGAACAATGACAGTATGTTTACGTACTAGATGGTTGTCATCACCTGTCTCAAGGTCGCTCCAGAGTCCATGTAGGTGCATAGGATGATTCATCATTGTGTCATTAATGAGTGTAATACGAAGTCGCTCACCGTAGTGAAATATCAATGGTTTGGCATCGGCGTACTTGATACCGTTGATTGACCACATATAACGTTCCATGTTTCCTGTAAGGTGAAGCACAATCTCTCTGTTGGGTTTAGGAGCATCAATAGTAGAGTAGCGGTTCTTGAGATCAGCATAAGTAAGTACCCGTCTACCATTGTTACGTAGTCCCACACCAGGATCTTCAAGGCGGTATTTGGGATCTGTTGCAACCATAGTGGTCTGCGGTCCTTTTGCCATTGGCAATGGTGTGATAGGATATTTTTGTGTCTCCATCTCTTCCCATCGATACTTCTTCATTCCCATACTCATCTTCTTGTGAGACTTCATACTCATCTTCATCCCCATATCTACCATTGTAAGCGCTTGAGGATTGTCCATTCTTGGTGCTTTGGAAAGCAGAGAATTTGAAGGGGTAAGAGAACCTAGTGCATAGCCACTACGATCTATACTTTGAGCAAAAATGGCATAGGCCTTAACGCTACTGGGTTCGACAATGACATCATAAGTCTCTGCTACACCAATGCGGAACTCATCGACTCTGATTGGTTTGATATGGTTGCCATCAGCAGCAACCACGGTCATCGTAAGTTCTGGAATGCGTATGTCAAAGAAGCTCATCGCCGCACCGTTGATAAAGCGAAGACGAACCTTTTCTCCTTTTTTAAAGAGGGCTTTAAACTGTGTAGCAGGGTTATTTCCATGCATCAGATAGGTGTAGGTATAGCCAGTCACATCGGAGAGATCGCGATCGCTCATACGCATATGGTTCCACATTTTTCGATCACTCAAGGCCTTGCTAAACCCTTTTTGCTTAACCTCTGAGAAGAAATCACCTATGGTTTTTTGGTTGAAGTTGTAGTAATTGCTTAAGAGCTTTAGTTTGCGATAGATACTGTCTGGTTTTTCATCACTCCAGTCTGAGAGTAGTATGGTATGTTCTCTGTCGTAATGAAAAGGCTCCTTGTGTTTGGGTTTGATGACAATAGCACCGTACATCCCTGTCTGCTCCTGATAACCACTGTGACTATGGTACCAGAATGTACCATGTTGATGTACCTTAAAGCGATAGGTGAAGGTCTCTCCAGGAGCAATACCTTCATAGCTGACACCAGGTACACCATCCATTTTGTAGGGGAGAATAATACCATGCCAATGGATGGAAGAGCTCTTTTTAAGATAATTGGTAACATGGATGGTTACGGTCTCTCCTTCTTTCCATACAAGTGTAGGTCCTGGAATCTGTCCGTTGATGGTTGTGGCAATTGTAGGTTTTCCTGTTTTGTTTACTGTGGTATAGTCTATTTCTAAAAAGAACTCATTTCCTTCTAATATGGTTTTTCTGCTTGGCGTTTTATGGGGTATTGATGCTTGAAGCTTTATGCCTGCTACGCCTGCAATGGAAGCAGTGGTTACCCCTTTAATAAATGTGCGTCGTAACATAATATTTCCTTTGTGTTACTTTTGTAGGTTTTGTTAACCTCTATTTTCTATTGTAAAGTGTTGATTATAAAGTATAATGGTATTTTGTGTAGATTGTGTGTAATGTTTAGGGTTTGGAGAGAGTTTTGTATTGATTGTTTTTATTATTGCAAACTGCCACAAAAAAGAGAAAGATTTGTGGCTTGGCGTTTTATGGGGTATTGATGCTTGAAGCTTTATGCCTGCTACGCCTGCAATGGAAGCAGTGGTTACCCCTTTAATAAATGTGCGTCGTAACATAATATTTCCTTTGTGTTACTTTTGTAGGTTTTGTTAACCTCTATTTTCTATTGTAAAGTGTTGATTATAAAGTATAATGGTATTTTGTGTAGATTGTGTGTAATGTTTAGGGTTTGGAGAGAGTTTTGTATTGATTGTTTTTATTATTGCAAACTGCCACAAAAAAGAGAAAGATTTGTGGCAGTTTTTATGCAGTTTTAGAAACATTAATTGTAAGAAACTTTTGATCATAGTTGTATTCCATCAGGCTAAGTGATTTGTTAAGATCATTGGTGAGGTCTACAACAATTTCAGCACGTTCGGCAGGAGAGAGTGTTAATCGTGTAAGTGTAACGGGTGTTTCAAGAAAACCACTGTCTGTAGCAATCTGTTTAAAGCTTCGACCATCTGAAAAACCAAGGTTATACATAGTGGAGTTAGAACCATTAAGAATACGGAAACGTATCTCTTTTGCTTCTGCGTCAAATGTAGGATCTATAGCACCGTTAACAATAAAGGTATCACCTACATATCCCATCATAATCTCCATCCGAGAAGGTGAATATACAATGTTTGCATTGCTGTCAAATCTTCTATCTTGAAGTACAAGTGGAATATCGTCAACTCCATAGCGTTTTGGTAGATTTAGTTTGGCACTTTTGTCATCTTCAACAATAATCATTCCTGCAATACCCTTATAGACATGCTGTGCGGTTTTGTGAAGTGTGTGAGGATGGTACCATGCAGTAGATGCCTGTTGCTTTACGGTAAATTGTGATGACCATGTACTGCCTGGATTGATTGTTTGCCAAGGGGTGCCATCCATTCCTGGAGGAACATGCAAGCCATGTCCATGCATGGTAATGTTTTCAGAGAGTCTATTGGTATAGTTAATAGAAACACTCTCTCCATTTTTTATCAATAGTGTTGGTCCCAAATAGGTTGTATTGACAGCATAAGTAGGGGTTTGTGCTTCGGTAAAAAAACTGTGTTGGGCTTCGTGTATAGTCAAATCATATTGTTTTATGTCATCAGGTGTACCACTTCCTGTCCCTACTAAAAGTTGTGGAATGGGAAGTGATCTGTATTTTAAGCCCAGGGTTTCACTTAGTGGTTCATATTTTGGAGTTAGGTTTTCACTTCCAGCACCACGTGATTCGGCACGTGGACCACATCCTGTCAAGAGTGCTGCCGCTGCCGCTACGCTTAACGTTAAAAATTCTCTTCTTTGCATGTTTTCTCCTTAACTATTATTTGATATTTTTTTAAGATATTATTGATATATTATACAAATTGTGTGTAGGTTGTGTGTAGGTGTAAAAAAAGAGTTATTTGGAACATGCGAGCTACTTCTGTCATATTTAGGTATGATGATAAAAAGTAAAATATCAACGGAGGGGTCGGTGAAAATACTTGTTATGGAAGATGATCCTGTATTGGGGGAGATTATTGTTGATTATCTTTTAGAGTATTATAGTGTCAATAGGGCATTTGATGCAAATGAGGCACAAGGTCTTATAGAAAAGAATCACTACGATTTATTGATTTTTGATATTAATGTTCCTCAAAAAAGTGGAGTAGAACTCATAAGAGAGCTTCGTAGTTTTAACAATATGACACCAGCGATTATAATTACTGCCTATGATGATTTGATGTATCTCAAAAAGAGTTTTGATGCTGGTGCTCATGATTATATCAAGAAACCTTTTGAACTTGAAGAGCTCAAATTGCGTATTGAAAAGAGTAAAAAACTTTTTTGCATAGAGCAAGAAGAGGTTTTGAGCCTAGATAAAAAACTTGTCTACTACCCAAGTAAGAGAGTTATTAGCAATGGTACACAGGAGTGGATTTTGAGTCCTAAGGAGAAGGAGATACTTGATTATTTCATTGCCCATCCACATCGTCCAATCTCTTTTGAGGAGCTTGCACAGAATATTTGGGAGTTTGATGTTATGCCAAGTGATGCAACTTTACGATCCTATATACGTAAACTTAGAGAGATTATTGGTTCCAAAAAGATTATGACACAAAGGGGCATAGGGTATTGTTATGAATGAACTAGAAAAAAAATCCTTCTACTCCTTTTTGGGACTCTATATTATCTCTTCTTTTCTGTTTATAGGAATTATTGGTTATTGGTACTATGTTGCACAGAAAAATGCATTGGAGAATGAGGCCTATTACCGCTTGGTACATATGGCTGACAAGATATCAGATAATATTATTTTTGCCCATATGCAACAACGTACTCGTAGTCCCTTGAATCTTCCTGATGATATTATTCTTGCTCTTGTTAATACGAAAGGAAAGATTGTTGAAGGTAGCTTGATTGATAGTGCTCCTTTAAGTGAGGGCTATATCTGGAAAAATGGATACAATATCTTAGTCTCTAGTGCACCAAGAGAGCATCTTAATATTAAATATGTGGTACTTCAGACAGATTTTCTTAAGCATAAAATGACCACACTGAGGACAACAGTAGTTAATGTAATGATAGTTGTTGCACTCTTTATTGCATTGATAGCATGGGTTCTCTCTAAGATTTTTATACGCCCAGTACATCAACGTGTTAAGCAGATAGAGAGCTTTATTAATGATGTTACCCATGAGCTCAATACGCCTATCTCTTCTTTAACAATGGCAACAGATCAGGCACTTAAGCAAGGAGAGTGTAGCAAGAAAATACTCAAAAATATCTCCATTAGTACTAGGCAATTGTATGATATTTATCGCTCTTTGACCTACTTGAATTTTTCTACAAATAAAGAACATGACGAAGTGATTGATCTTATGGAAGTACTTAAATGCAGTATAGCCTACTATAAGCCACTTGCTGAAGTTAAGCAGATTTCATTGAAAGTTGAGACAGAAAGTACAAAGTATATGATTCCAAAAGCACAGGCAACACTTCTGTTTGGAAATCTGATAAGTAATGCCATTAAATACTCCTCAAGAAGATCGAAGATAGAGCTAAGTCTAAAAGATCAGATGTTTAGAATCAAAGATTATGGCATGGGTATCGACCCTAAAAAACAAAAAGAGATCTTTAAAAAATTTACACGAGCGACCTCCTACTCTGGTGGATTTGGTGTTGGTTTGAGTATTGTTAAAAGTATTTGTGAGCAGTATCACATCGATATAGAACTCAATTCTATTTTAGATGAAGGAGCAGAATTTAGACTCTATTTTTCTTAAGGAATAGGTCTTAAAGGGAAAGTAATAGTAATAAAATCTATTGATTTACTTGATATTAGAATATTTTTAGGCTAGACTACAGTTATAGAATATGAAAAAGTACTTGTAAACACCCTAGAAGTCTTTATGTAATTATAGTTGTAGTCTCCTTGTGTCGATTAGCTATCTTGTTGTTGAAGTAGTTAAATATGATAACTATGTTTTACAACTACTTAAGGTGATAAAACATGATAGGAATTTCCACTAAAACCATTTATGCAGTAGCAGCACTTCGTGAGCTTGAAAATGCTTCTGGAAATGATGTTCTAAAGATTAAAGAGATTGCAGCACGTGCCTCCATTCCACAAAATTTTCTTGAACAGATATTGCTTGAACTAAGAAAGCAAGGGATACTTTTGAGTATCAAGGGTGCACATGGTGGATACAAGCTTGCCAAAAATCTTAAAGATATTACGCTTAAAGATATTGTTATGATTTTAGAAGTTGATGCATTTGGTGATATTTGCCGTACAGGCAATATGGTATTAAAACTTTTTTGGGAAGATATACAAAAAGGTATTGAAGAGGTCTTTTGTATTCCACTTTCAGAACTCAATCATTATGAAATGAGAGCCAACGAAACATTCAATTATTCAATATAAATTTTCATCATTAGGATTAAAAGAATGAATAAAAATTTTGACTACTACAATACGTTTTTGGTTCAAAGTGTAGGTTCCAAAGTAGGACCTGTTGCACCAACAATTGCACCTTCTGCGGCATTTGGATATATGGATGCTCAGGAAGCAGAGAGTATCTTTGCTGGCGAAGTGAACAAGCCACTTTATGCTAGAGTAGGCAATCCGACAAACAGTAAACTTGAAAGTATTGTTGCCAAAATGGAAAATGGTTTTGGCGCTATTGCAACTGCCTCAGGTATGGGAGCACTTTCCATGATTATGACAGCTTTTCTTAAAGCGGGCGATGAGGTGCTCTGTATCGGAGGTTTTTTTGGTGGCACCTATACACTTGTCAATGAAACATTTAAGCGATTTGGAATTTACAATAGTTTTTGTGATGTGAATGATTTTGCCCATATAAAGGAAAAGCTGGCATCGGGTGTGAAGATAGTACTTATGGAGAGTGTGGGAAACCCAAGTCTCAGGCTCCCTGACATCAAACATATCGCAGATATTTGTAATGCCTACAAGACACTGCTTGTAGTGGATAATACAGCAACACCACTATTGGTAAGACCATTGGAACTTGGGGCTGATATTGTGATACACTCTAGTACTAAGAATATAAGCGGTCATTCTGCTGCACTGGGTGGTATTGCAATCTTTCGTTCGGTTAAAGAGAATAGCGATAAGCTTTATAGCAAGAAGTATGCCGATATACATAAGATTGTTAACAAGATGGGAGATAAAGCTTTCATCTCCATTTGTAAAAAGCGAGCCATTCGTGATATGGGGATGACTGCTAATGCTTTTGGCTCTTTTTTAACAATGTTAGGGCTTGAGACCCTATCGCTTCGTATAGAACGTGTGAATAAGTCTGTTGCTATAGTGGCAAATATTCTCGATAAAAAATTACCAAATAGTATGAGCATTAATCACCCCTCTTTGCCTCAAAGTGAGGATCATGTGCGCTATCAGCTTGATTTCCCTCATGGTTGTGGTCCATTGCTGACACTTGATGCAGGTAGTGCTGAGCGCGCCTTTGCATTTTTAAATAATCTTAAATTGGCAACACTCACAGCAAATATTGGAGACAACCGTACGCTAGCGCTTCATATGCAGAGCACTATCTACAGTGATTTTAGCCCTGAAGACAGAAAGTTTCTTGGTGTAACAGAGGGGCTCATCCGCGTCTCAATAGGACTCGAAGACCCTGAGGTGATTGCTAAAGATTTTTTACAAGCTGTTTAGGCACTTTATATTGGTATTCTGGGAAGAGGCTTGAAAAAATAATCTAAAGCATGGCTTTTAGTCCATACAAATAGCTTTGTAGCTGTATGATGGTTTCAGGGATAATCTCTTCTATGAATGATTCGAGTTTATCTTTTTTCTTCCAAATCGGCTTGGTTATATTTGCCTTTTTCATTAATGCCTCTTTTGCTTGGGAGATGATCCCTACTTGGTCGATAAGCCCTATCTCTTTAGCGCGTGCAGCAAGAAAGATATGTGCATTGGCATAATTATCTGAATGGCTGATATCAAGCCTACGTGCTTTGGCAACATCGCTAATAAAAAGAGCATAAGTATCTTTCGTTAGTTGTTCAAGCTCTGCACGCTCTTGGGAAGTCCATTTTCTAGTAAAAGTACCCGCCTCTTTATACACCCCTTGTTTAACTACTTGTGGCTTGATACCTATTGTGTCCATGAGGGTTTTGATGTTAATACTTTCCATAATGACGCCTATAGATCCAATGATGGCACCAGGGTTAGCAATAATCTTGCCAGCATAAATACTGCTGTAGTAGCTTCCACTTGCCATAATGCCTGAAGCGTAGGCAATAACAGGTTTTCTCTTCTGAAGATTACGTATGGCATAGCTAATTTCAATAGAGGGAGGTACTGCACCGCCAGGAGAGTTAACGTTAAGCAAGACACCCCTAATGTTATCATCTTGTATTGCTTCTTCAATCTGCTTAACAATGTTCTCTGCATCTAGAATAGGACCAAAGAGCTTAATCTCTTGAAGGTTTGGGTTTTTGAGTGGTACTTGAGATGAAGGCACAAAGATAACCCATACAATAAGTAGAAACAGTAGACCTTTAAAATGGTTGCCTATCCAGTTAATAATATAACCTATTTTTTTAAACATATTTTTCTCCTTCGATATAAAGTGCATCAACCTCTTTGGTATGCAAAATACTCCAGAGTGCTATCTCTTCAGTACGTTTTGGTAACTCAGGAAGTGTTATCAGTGCAAAATCAGCATCTTTTCCAACATGAAGGCTTCCACCATTGGTGCCTAGTGCTTTTGCAGCATCTTCTGTTGCAGCTTTAATAAACTTTAGTGCCAGCTTTTGTAGCGGACCTTGATGGTGCAACATTAGTGCAGCACGGAATTCATCAAAGATACTTAAGGAGTCATTGGAGCTAAGACCATCAGTAGCAATAGAGTAGGGGATATTAAGCTTTCTAAGCTTTTCTATGGGGAGCCTGCCACACCCAAGATAGCGGTTGGAGCGTACACAATGAGCGATGGTATGCCCCTTTTGTGCAAGATAAGATAACTCTTTATCTGTAGCCTGCACGCAGTGAACAAAATGTGTTGGATAGGTATCAAAGGCATGCATAAATTCTTTAATGGTTGTTACCGGTATGGAGGTACCGAAGAATTTCTCAAAGAAACTTTTGAATTCGCCTGTACCCTTCTCAAGCCATTCACGCTCTGCTTGTGATTCTAAAAAATGCGTTGTTAATGGCATTTTGTTCTGTTTAGCAAGTGCCACAGCACGTTGTAGAATGACAGGGTGTACGGAGTAAGGAGAGTGTATGGCAATCGCAGGGGTAATGCGACTAGAGGCTGTACCATTTTGCGAGACCTTAATACGCTCAAGAAAGTCATTGTAGAGCATGTCTGCATATTGGGCATTTGAGCCAATAAGTTCATTAAAAAAGATAACACGCTGAGGTATCTCTTGGCATACTTGCAACTCTGTACCAAAACTTGAGATGGCACCAAAAGTAGTGATACCTGAACGCATCATTTTCTCGCACTCTTTGTGTATTATCTTATTATTACAATCTTTGAGAAGGTCATCGCGGTGCTCAATGATGCTATCGAGCCAAGACATGAATGAGCCATACTTAAGTGCAGTCTTGTTGGCAGAAAACTCTAGATGCACATGAGTATTTATAAATCCAGGATAGAGCACAGTGTAGGGCTTACAACGGACCAATTTGGCATCTGGATATTGTGACAATAGGTTCTCTAATAAGTCTACAGCCTGAATGTGTGTATCAAATGCGATAGCAAGGTTCTCAGCAAACCTGCCATCAATGTAGAGATAATCAGCAACAATAATCTCCAAGACATCTCCTTTTAAATATTTTTCGATAAAATCATATCCTAAATATACATTAAAATAAGGCAATTAAATGAAAATAACAGTCATACAAGGCCCTAATTTAAATATGCTTGGACTTAGAGAGCAAAATATTTATGGACCAATGAAACTCGAAGATATCCATAAGCAGATGAAAGCATTTGCAGAGCAAAATAAAGTTGATATTGAGTTCTTTCAAAGCAACCTTGAAGGCGAAATTGTAGACCGTATTCAGGAGTGTATGGGTGATACTGATGGAATCATTATCAACCCTGCAGCCTATACGCACACTTCAATTGCTATTCGTGATGCACTGATGGCAGTGCAAATCCCTGCCATTGAAGTACACCTAAGTAATATCCATGCCAGAGAAGAGTTTAGGCATACATCTTTGACGGCACCAGTATGTGCAGGACAGATTGTTGGCATGGGACCATTTGGGTACCATCTTGCAATGGTTGGCATGACACAGATCCTCAATGAGATGAAGATGATGAAAGAGGCACAGACACAGCAGCAGGCAACTCAAAACTGAAATAATCTTATTTCATAACAAAGAGTATCACTCCTAGATATACACCACTGCATTCCTTCTTAATCTTCTCCTTTTAGTAAAGGTTAATATGAATTATATACTTAAAGATGAAAATGCTATCTACTATGAGTGTGGCTACAGTTGTGATAATGCACTTTATCTTTGCTTAGGAGAGGAAGCCTTCTTCATTACTGATAGTCGTTATACTGTAGATGCACAAGAGCATGTTAGGGGTGCAGAGGTAGTTATTGACGGTGACCTTTATGGAAGGGCAGCCAAGATACTTAAACGTGCAAAGGTTAAAAAGGTTATTTTTGACCCAAAAGAGTGGTGTGTGGCAGGATTTAAAGTACTTACCTCTAAAACAAAAATATATTTTAAACCTGAACCAAGTTTCTCTCATAAGAAACGTATCATTAAAACCGATATGGAATTAAAAACTATTGCAAGAGCAGCCAAACTAGGTACCAAGGCATTTAAACGTCTTGCAGAAATTTTTAAGCAAGATGGCTTTGGAAAAGATGAATTTTCTTTGGCATATATGGCAAAAAGTGTGCTAAGTAGTTTTGGTAAATATGATCTTAGCTTTGATCCTATCGTTGCTATCAATTCCAATGCCGCCAAACCACATGCGATGCCCTCTAAAACACGACTAAGAAAAGGTGATTTGCTACTAGTTGATGCGGGACTAAAGTATAAACGTTACTGTTCAGACAAGACGCGTACTGTATTTGTGGAGAATAATTTTCAGTTTAAACTCAAGCAGAGTTTTAATAAAAAAAAGATTCAAAAGGTATACGATACTGTACTTAAGGCTCATGACAATGCTATTAAAAAAGCACAAAGTGGTATGAAGGCTAAGAAGATTGATGCACTTACACGTAACCTCATAGAGAAAGCAGGTTTTGGCAAGTACTATGTCCACTCTACTGGACATGGTGTAGGGCTTGATATACATGAAATGCCATATATTACTTCTAAATCAGAAACCATTATTGAAGATGGTATGGTTTTTACTATTGAGCCAGGAATTTATATTCCAGGAGAATTTGGTATACGTATCGAAGATATGGTAGTGATGATGAACGCTAGGGCACAGGTGCTTTAATAGATTATGATAAAAAGAAAAAAGTTAAATAATATACATACATTGATTTTTTCTCCACATTTTCCCTATAATACTAAAAAGCATTCTTCCAAATGCCATAAGGTACTATTGGGAATTGGTGGGAATATCGGTGATGTAGTACGCCGGTTTGAACATCTTTTTATATTTTTCAAAAGAGAATCCATAATAGATATTATTGAGACTTC
The DNA here is from genome assembly GCA_020525365.1 of Sulfurovum sp. Taxonomy (NCBI): domain Bacteria; kingdom Pseudomonadati; phylum Campylobacterota; class Epsilonproteobacteria; order Campylobacterales; family Sulfurovaceae; genus Sulfurovum; species Sulfurovum sp. The sequence continues at coordinate 299,485 of JAIZOF010000001.1, forward strand.
CCCGCTTTTGAAAAACCCACCCTTTGGATTTTTAGAACAGGATGATTTTATCAATGGTCTAATCTCTGTACAAACAGATTTGACTCCGCGTCAACTGTTACACTATGTCCTCCGTGTGGAAAAACGGTTTGGAAGGAAGCGTTTTTTTAAAGATGGACCAAGAACGCTAGATATCGATTTGATATTTTATAATGATATTGTAATACAAAGTCGCGAATTAACCCTGCCTCACCCAAAATGGATGCAGCGTAGTTCGGTACTTATACCGTTAGCAAAAATGAGAAAGGTAGGAAGATGATTAACGAAACATTTATTGCTTTAAGCCCCAAAGAGGCGTACGAGAAAGCAGTGGAGAAATATGGTAAAGAAAATATTAAGATTGTTTCAGCCAAGCAGTTTTGTCATAATGATGGAGAGATATGTTCTGAGGTAGTCATTGCTGTAGCTAAAGCACTTTTTATGGAGTACTCTTTTGGGAGGGGTTCACTACATTCCAAAGAGACAAACGAAGAAGAGGCGCTCCTTGAAGAGATAAGCGAGCTGAAAGTACAGCTTGAAGAGATGAAAAAAGAGATTGTAAGTAATACACCATATACATCAGTAGCTGAAGAAGTTAAGGCACTTTTTGTAAAAAAAGGGATTTCAGTAGAGTGGGTAGAGAGTGTTTTAAATACAATGGTTGGTATGCCGATTGCGGAAGATGCCTCGTTAATTGTCTCTTATCTGCTTGAGGAGATTGATGAGATATTGAAAGTAAAAGAGGAGAATGTCTCAGAATCAAAAATTATTATGCTCGTTGGGTCCACAGGAGTGGGAAAAACAACGACCATTGCCAAACTTGCAGCACGCTATGCCTACCTTTTGGAGCGCCCATGCAAGGTAGCATTGATTAATCTTGATAATTACAAGGTAGGAGCAATTGAGCAATTAGCACACTATGCAGATATTATGCAAATTGAGTACTTTGCTGTCTCAACACCAGAAGCATTCAAGGCGCAAGTTGAGGCACTTGATGCTTATGATATTGTTTTGGTTGATACGGCAGGAATGTCTCCTTATGACACACAAAAATTCATTAAAACCATTACATTTGTTAAGTTAGAAACAGTTAAGGAGATGGAGGTGCACTTAGTGCTTCCGGCAACAGTTAAGTATGAAGACATGAATGATATTTACCAGAATTTCTCTTTTTTAGATATTAATGCATTAATTATTTCCAAATTTGATGAGACAAAACATCTTGGTGCATTAATGAATTTTATGCTCACACATAAACTTCCGATGAGCTATTTTGCTACCGGACAGGAGGTACCAGATGATCTCCTTGTTGCCAGCAAAGAGTATCTGCTTGAGCGTTTCATTGGGGATATACACAAAGGATAAAACCTAAGTGACTCACAAGGGCTGAAGGGTGAGAAAAAAAATATTGGTAGGAATGAGTGGTGGTGTAGACTCAACAGTCACTGCTGTGTTGTTACAAAAAGAGGGCTATGAGGTCGAAGGTGTTTACATGAAACTGCACGACAAACCTAGCTACCACGAAGAGAATTGGCGTAAAGTACAGAAAGTGGCACACTATCTTGGTATCAAGGTACACTTTTATGATTTAAGCAAAGAGTTCAATGATAATGTTTATGAGTATTTTGTTGAAAGCTATAAGCAGGGAATTACTCCTAATCCTTGTGTTATGTGCAATCGTACTATAAAATTTGGGAAAATGGTAGAGTTTGCTGATTCTGTGAGAGCAGAATATATCGCTACAGGTCACTACATACAATGCGATGGTAAGCATATTTATGTAGCAGAGGATTTGAATAAAGATCAGAGTTATTTTTTATGTAAAGTAAAAAAAGAGGTAATTTCGCGGCTTATTTTTCCGCTTGGTACATGGAAAAAACCTGATGTTAAAGCCTATGCAGCCAACATAGAGATACTTAAAGAATTCGCTACCCAATCAGAAAGCTCGGAGATCTGTTTTGTAGAAAATACCTATGATGAGGTACTCGCTAAACATATGAATATTGATATACCTGGTGAAGTGATTGATACAGAGAGTAACGTAGTTGGTAGCCATAAAGGGTATATGCACTATACCATTGGAAAACGTCGTGGTTTTTTTGTTAATGGTGCGCATGATCCACATTTTGTACTCAAAATTAATCCCCAAGAGAACCAAATAGTTGTAGGTACCAGAGAGAAGCTCGAAGAGAATGCCTTTAGGGTGAAGCAAATTAACCTTTTTGAGGAGCTTATCGAGTTTGATTGTCAAGTAAAGGTACGTTATCGTACTCAAGCGGTATCATGCCATGTAAAGATTGAAGATGAAAAAGCTACCATAACACTTCAGAAGCCTGTTTTTGGTCTTGCCAAAGGACAGGTAGCCGCATTTTATGATGACAGAAGGCTACTCGGAGGTGGGGTAATCTATTAAATACCCACTTTTTATTTTAGCTACGTATCTCTAAGAAGTTTTTTGTGCTGATGTCATCCCATGGCTTATTGAGCTTATAGAAAGCCTCATAGCTTGCCATTACCCGTTTAAAATCTTTACTTTTGGTGCCCTGTTCGAAAAGTACCTCTTTGAGTGCTCTTTTTGCTGCCTCCATTATCTCTTTAGGAAAAGTCTTTATTTGTACACTTTTTGGAAGTGCCAATAAGGATTTGGCATTCTCATACCGGAATTTTTGAAGCATATTGTTTGTCATCTCTTCACTTGCAGTAGTAATAATAGCCTGATGTTCAGGGGAGAGTTTATTCCATCGTATTTTGTTAAATGTTAATTCAAGAATAGAACCAGGCTCATGCCAGCCCGTATAGTAGTATTTGGCAGCTTTGTCAAAGCCCATCATTTTATCAAGTGCTGGCCCAACCCATTCAGTTGCATCAATGGTACCACGATCAAGTGCAGTAAATATTTCTCCTGCAGGTAGTAGTACAGGATTAACTCCCAATTTTTTCAGTACTTCACCCCCAAGTCCAGGGATACGCATCTTTAATCCTTTGAGGTCAGCAAGACTTTTAATCTCTTTTTTGAACCATCCACCCATTTGGGGGCCAGTTGTTCCACCGATGAGTGGATAGAGATGAAATTTGTCGTAGAGTTCATGCCATAGCTCATAACCACCACCAAACTTAAACCATGTAATCATCTCTTCACTCGTAAGACCAAGTGGCATACCTCCAAAGATAGAAAAGGCGGGATTTTTACCCTTCCAGTAGTAGACGCCAGAGTGAAAAGCGTCTATCTGTGCAGCAGAACAAGCATCGAAGACCTGCATGGCAGGCACAAGAATATTTTTGGCAAAAACCTTGATCTCCAGTGTGCCACCACTGAGTTCACTACAACGTTTAGCAAACTCATCCACTCCTGTCCCCATAATAGGAAAGTGTGCTGGCCATGAAGTTGCCAGTTTGAGTGTAACTTTTTTGCCATAATTAATATTAGCTGACCCTTCTTTGCTTTGTTCTTTGGGTCTATGACAACCACCTAATGTCAAAGTAGTTGCTCCCATTGTTGCGGCAGCTAGAAAGTCTCTTCGTTTCATAAAAATACCTATATATTGAACTTTTCTCTCTTTTTTCTTGTATCCCACTCTTGCATGGCTGAGCATTTCCATAGCCAGTTAAGTAGTAGATAAATCAGATAGGAAACAATAGTTGAATAGAAGGCTGTACCAATATAGAGTGGTATAAAAATATCATCCCAGTGGTTACTAAACCACTCCATAGTTAATTCGATATCATGTAAATTTTCTCTACCCATAAGCAAGTTACCTGTTAGGTACTCTAAATACCATAGTGGTGGATAGGTGATAGGATTACTAAGCCAGACTGTTGCCAGACCGATAGGAACATTAAAACGCATAAGAGGTGTGGTAATCATTACACCTGCCATTTGCATGGGCATAGGAATGAAGCCCCAAAAGAGCCCTACAAGGATACCTTTTGTAATCATATGACGATTGACGTTAAAGTACTCTTTAGGAATTTTGTATTTGTCGAGAATATGATCAAACTTATCTTTATGGGTAGCAATCTTTTTAAAAAACTGTCGTATCATCTCTCTGTCCTACGTAAAAAATTACATAAGTGTAATACCAATGCCCTTTAAATCCCCTTTTTAGCCTACTTTGTGTAGAATACGCCATAAATAACTTCTCTAAAAGGTACTACCATGAGCGGATATATGATATTTTCCGGCACCTCTAACCTACAGCTTGCTGAAGAGATTGCTACCTATCTTGAGATGCCATTGTCAAAAGCAAATATTAACCGTTTTTCTGATGGTGAAATCTCTATTCAAATTGCAGAAAGTGTACGTGGAAAAGATGTTTTTATTGTCCAGCCTACCTCTGCCCCTGCCAATGCCAACCTGATGGAGCTTCTTATTATGACTGATGCACTTAAGCGTTCATCGGCAAAATCTATTACTGCTGTGGTACCGTACTATGGGTATGGTAGGCAAGACAGAAAAGCAGCACCAAGAGTACCTATTTCGGCTAAACTGGTTGCCAATCTGATGGAAACAGCAGGAATCACTCGTATGGTTACAGTTGATTTGCATGCATCACAGATACAAGGATTTTTTGATATCCCTGTCGACAACCTTTATGGTGCTATTCTTTTTATGGATTACATTAAGGCAAAGAAATTTACTAACCCCATTATTGCCTCTCCCGATATTGGTGGGGTAGCACGTGCACGCTACTTTGCCAATAGGTTGGGACTTGATATGGTTATTGTAGACAAGCGTCGTGAGAAAGCAAATGTTGCAGAGGTGATGAATATTATTGGTGATGTGAATGGTAAAAATGTTATTCTTATTGATGATATGGTTGATACTGCTGGAACAATGGTGAAAGCAGCATCTGCACTTAAAAAATGTGGAGCAGTATCGGTTATGGCTTGCTGCACGCATCCCGTACTCTCTGGGTCAGCCTATGAGCACATCGAGAAGGGAGAGCTAGATGAACTGGTTGTTGCAAACACGATTCCTATGACGAAGCAATCAAAAAGGATTAAGATGCTCTCTACTGCTTCAATGCTAGGAGAAGTGATCCGTAGAGTCCATAACAATGAGAGCGTGAATTCTCTATTTGAGATAAGCTGAGAAACAAAGAGATAAACATTAAGGCAGTCCATACAGATGTTTTGCCTTGATGAACATCATAGCTTTTGATTATTCTAAGGAATAGTACCGTGAGTAAAAAAGTACCACAGAAGAATATCCGAAACTTCTCCATTATTGCCCATATTGATCACGGCAAGTCAACCTTAGCAGACCGTATTATTCAAGAGTGTGGCGCGGTGACAGATAGACAGATGTCCGCACAAGTAATGGATACAATGGACATTGAAAAAGAGCGTGGTATTACCATTAAGGCTCAGTCAGTAAGGTTGGACTATGTTAAGGGCGAAGAGCACTATATTCTTAATCTTATTGATACTCCAGGGCATGTTGATTTTTCTTATGAAGTGAGCCGTTCGCTTGCATCATGTGAAGGGGCACTGCTTATTGTCGATGCAGCACAAGGTGTAGAAGCGCAAACTATTGCCAATGTTTACATTGCCATCGAGAATGATCTTGAATTGATTCCTGTGGTTAACAAGATTGATTTACCTGCAGCAGACCCCGATAGAGTACTTGGTGAACTTGAAGAAGCCATTGGTATTGATGCGACCGAACATGCACTTGTCTCTGCCAAGACAGGACAGGGGGTTTCTGAACTTATTGACATGATTATTGAAAAAATCCCTGCACCAAAAGGAGATGAAACAGTACCAACAAAAGCACTCATCTATGATAGTTGGTTTGATAATTATTTGGGAGCACTAGCGCTGGTGCGTGTCTTTGACGGTAAGATAGAAAAAGGCCAGAAGATCAAGATCATGGGTACAAAAGAGGAGCATCAGGTACTCGACCTGATGTATCCTAATCCTATCAACCTTATTAAAACGAAAGAAATTGAAACAGGAGAAGTGGGTATTGTTGTTACTGGTCTTAAAACAGTCGAAGCACTTCAAGTAGGGGACACTATCACTGATGCAAAGAATCCAACATCTGAAGCAATTGGTGGATTTGAGCCCGCAAAACCATTTGTATTTGCGGGTATTTATCCAATTGAGACAGATAAGTTTGAAGATTTACGAGATGCTCTTAATAAACTCAAGCTCAATGATTCTTCTCTAACTTTTGAGCCCGAAAGCTCTATGGCATTGGGATCTGGTTTCCGTACAGGTTTCTTAGGTATGTTGCATATGGAGGTGGTAAAGGAGCGTTTAGAGCGTGAATTCAATCTTGAGCTTATTGCTACGGCACCAACAGTAGTTTACCGTGTCAGGAAGACAGATGGTGAGGAGATAGAGATACAGAATCCTTCAGAACTACCAGAATCACAAAAGATAGATACTATTTATGAGCCATATGTCAAGGCAACTATTTTAACACCACAGGAGTATGTAGGGAATCTTATTAAGCTACTCAATGACCGTCGTGGCATTCAAGTGAAGATGGACTACTTGAATGAAACACGGGTGCTCATGGAGTATGATATCCCGATGAATGAGATTGTTATGGATTTCTATGATAAACTTAAATCTATTACCAAGGGGTATGCAAGTTTTGATTACGAGCCTATTGGCTTCAGATCGGGCAGTTTAGTCAAGCTTGATATCCGTGTGGCAGGAGAAGTGGTAGATTCGCTTTCAATTATTGTTCCTCAAGATAAAGCACGTACGCGTGGGCTTGCTTTCGTTGAAAAACTTAAAGAACTTATACCTCGCCAACTCTTTGAAGTAGCAATACAGGCGAGTATTGGTAATAATATTATTGCTCGTACCAATGTTAAGTCGATGGGTAAAAATGTGACTGCAAAGTGTTACGGTGGTGATATTACCCGAAAACGTAAACTACTTGAGAAACAGAAAGCAGGTAAAAAACGTATGAAGGCAATTGGTAAAGTCAATGTGCCACAAGAAGCTTTTATGGCAGTATTAAAGCTTGATAGCTAAGAAAGATAGCAGTATGACATTTATCCCACTTGAAGAAGATCACAAAACAATTGCAAGAGGCTTTCGAAAAGCACCATTCTTTGTATTTTTAGATAAAGGAAAAATTACCATACAAGAAAATACCCATCGAAGAGAAAAGTCTACTTCATTTTTTGAGTACTTTAAAACACTTGGTGTTGATGTTCTTTACATTAAGAACCTTGGGTATAACACCTTTCTCAAGCTTTATAATATGAGAATATCAGTCTATCTTGTACAAGAGTCAAAATACTATTACTATATTAAATCCAATGAACTGCTATTGCTTGATACCATATCTGCAAAAACCTATTGTACAATGGGGCATCAATAATGGGTTGGGCAATACATCTACATCTCATTGCTGCTATTGCATGGATTGGTGGAGCATTTTTTATGTTTGTCTTGGGGATTTCACTATATAAAAAGAGTGATCAAGAAGCAGTTTACCCACGGATTGGACCCATTTATGGTTATTTTGAAACAGGGGCATTATTATTAATTTTGGCTTCAGGGATTACCATGATTAATAATAATGGATTGATTACAATACTTTTTGATACAGCCATACACAATGAAGTGATTGATGCGTTGCGAACAAAGTTGATGATTGTAGTGGTGATTATTGTGATGACGGTAGTACATTTTGTTATTAGTATTAAAACCCTCCATAGGGAAAAAACCCCATTGGAACATTTTTTATCAAAAGCATCATCTATGGGTATTTTTATTCTCAATCTATTTGTATTGCATTTTGCAATGATTATTCGGAATTTTTTATAGTTTTAAATAACTATGCGCTGCTTCTCTTGTAGTAAACTTAGTTTGCAGGCCATCTGTAAGACTTGCTGGAAAACTCTCTTTAGACCAGACATTAAAACTCAGACTGTGGGTACACTTGATGTAATTAGTTTTTATCGCTACAGTACACTTGAGCCACTGCTTCTTACTAAGCATAAACCTGAAGGGTTTCGTATCTATAAAACATTAGGAGAAAAGCTCTTTCATCCTTTTATGCAGGAATTTGTTGAATATGATGATAGAGATATCTATATTGTCGGCATAGATGAAGATGTCAAAAGTGGCTATTCGCATGTGGCACAATTAACCCATGCAATGAAGATGAAAGGTGTAACACCTCTGTATGGTGTGCTACGTGCAAGAAATAAAGTAAATTATTCAGGAAAATCACTGGAGTATCGTCTGAAAAATCCTAGAGATTTTTTCTACAGAGGTAAGTCAGATATTGATGTAATCCTTGTCGATGATATCATGACAACAGGTATTACGCTTCAGGAAGCACAAAAAGTACTACATATACATGGAATCAATATACTCTTTGCCATTACTTTAGCAGATGTAGATAATTAAGAGTCTTTAACTCCCATTTAAAAGCAGCTGTGCTATACTGAAGTATGATGAATGAAAAACAAACATTGATTAAACTGCTTAAGACATCTAAAGGAAAGAGAGTACTTTTTTTGGGGAGAGAGGGTATCTTTACCCAGCAGGAAATAGACCGTTTTCTTAAGCCTTATGGCATGATGGCAGTAAAGATACTCGATGAAGATATTGTTGGCGTGATTGAAGGGCATAGGCTCAATCCAGTTGAAGAAGATATTTCTAACCAAGCTTACAGCAAAGGACTACCGTTCTATAAGTTGACAGAGCTTGAAGAGCTTCTCTCTGAAGAGATTGATGATGATGCGCTACTGATGGCAATTAAGCTAGGAAATGATCAAGAAAGAATAGTAAGATTGCTTGGCAATGAACATTTCAGTGACACATTCTTTGTTAGGTTGCTTAGGCTCTACATCTTTAATGAAGAGGAGGAGGACAACCGTCAGGACAGAGATATTATCATGTATACGCTTCGTCGCTATATTGATATTCGTCCTAGTGAGGAGGATTTGCTCTATAGCCATTTAACCCTACGTCGTCTTGCAACAGAGGCGACTAACTCAGAGCTACTTGATGTGTTATTGAATTTTCCAAATTTTAAATTCCTTGTTCGAGGAAAAGAGAGTGTGACGTTGCGCCAAACGATTGCAAGAAATATATATATAACTGAACCATTAGTACGTAAACTTCTCTCTTACCGTGATGTAAATATATTTCGGGCACTGGCAGGAAACCCAAAGACCTCTCTTGAGGTACTCAAATCTCTTTTTTCCAAAGAAGATCAAGAGATTGACAAAGCACTCGCAATAAACCTAACTATCGACAATACACTTTTTTGTGCACTACTAGAGCGAACAGATGAGGAGGTGATTGCTCTTTTGCTGACACATCAGCCAATTGATATGTTTCGTCTTAAGAAGATTAGACATATGCCACTCCCCATAGAATTGATGAAGTTAATAGGTGTAAATAAATATTTAGAAAAAGAAGCTATAGAGGCACTTCTGCAAGAAGAAGAACCAAAGGTGCTTGTAGCATTGAGTGAAAATAGTACAATTTCCTCTTCTGTGCTCAAATATATTTATGGGCTTAATCTTGAGGAAGTATTCATCCCAATGGCAAAAAATCCTTCTACGCCAGTATGGATACTCCAAGACCTCTACGAAGCACATGGAAATGATATGGAAGTGTTAGTGGCACTGGCACACAATCCTATGTTGCCACAGCCATTAATAAAAATACTTTTTGAAAAAGATTTGCTTGAGATTAACCGTGGATTAGCAACAAATACTTCACTTCCAATGAAATTACTTGATATTCTCAAGGTTGACACAAGGCTACAGAATGAGTTGGCACAAAATGAGAATCTTGCTAAATCTTATGAAGAGGTTTTGACACAAAAAAAAGTAATGATGAATATATAAACGAGGTTACAACACATGAAAGCATCAAGTATCATAAAGGTCATTGATAAATTAATTGATTCTCAGCTTCCAGTATTTATTTGGGGAGCACCAGGAATTGGGAAGTCCTCTATTGTTACACAAATTGCACAGACTAAGGGGCTTGACTTTCTTGACCTTCGGCTCTCTTTGCTTGATCCAACAGATTTGAAAGGAATCCCTTTTTTTAATACAGAGACCAAAGAGGGCACATGGGCAAAGCCAAGTTTTTTACCAAATGACCCTTGCTCTAAGGGTATTCTTTTCCTTGATGAAATTAACACAGCACCCCCTGCAGTACAAGCTTCTGCTTACCAGCTTATTCTTGATAGGAAAGTAGGGGAGTATGAGTTGCCTAAAGGGTGGAGCATTGTTGCAGCAGGAAATCGAGAGAACGATAGGGGGGTGATCTATAAGATGCCCCCACCTCTTGCCAACCGTTTTGTGCACTTTGAGATGGAGGTAGATTTTGATGACTGGAAGGCATGGGCATATAATTCAGGCATAGAGAGTACCATTATTGGGTATCTTGCTTATGATAAGAGTATGCTTTTTACTTTTGACCCTACCTCAAACGAAAAAGCTTTTGCAACACCAAGAAGCTGGGAGTATGTTGACAGTATTGTTAAAAGTAGTATAGATGCTGACTTGATGCTAGATAGTATCAGTGGTGCAGTAGGACGTGAAGCGGCAGTAGGGTACAGTAGTTTTAAAAAGGTAATGAAGCAATTGCCTGATTTAAGTAGTATACTTGATGGTACACTTACAGAATTCAAAGAGGAGAACCTTAAAGTGTTGATGGCGCTTACTGTTGGGCTGGTCAATGCTGTACGGGAGAGTGTTTCTAGTGAAGCCATCGAGAATGTACTCAACTTCTCTTTACAGCTTCCTAGCGAGTTTGCTATTATGCTAGTCAAAGATCTGCAATCGAATGGTTTGGACATAGAAGGATCTCCAGCATGGGGTGATTGGGTAAAAAAGTTTGCATACCTTCTAGGTTAATTTATCTTTATTGTAGTAACCCTAGCAGTGAAACAAAAAGTACTGGAGGGGTTATGATCAATCCAACTTTCATGTACTCACCCCATCCTATTTTCACCCCCTTTTGTGCCAGCACATGTAACCAGAGCAGGGTAGCGAGTGAACCAATAGGTGTCATTTTGGGACCAAGGTTTGCCCCAAGAATATTGGCATAGGCAAGTGCCTCATTGTCCACATAGCCGACTTTGTCTATAGCAATATCCATGAGCATGATGGTGGGCATGTTGTTCATGGTTGCCGAGAGAAATCCTGAGAGAAAGCCTGTCCCAATAATGGCTACAGTTTCCCCTTGTTTTCGCAATATCTCTATCCAGAGTGCGATTTCATTTGTAAGTCCAGCATTCTTTAGCCCATAGACCACTACATAGAGTCCGATGGAGAACCAGACCACCTGCCATGGTGCAGCCTTGATGGTCATAATGGGTTTGGTGGCTTTGTAGTGGGTAGCGATGACAAGGAAGATGAGTGCACCTCCAAGCGCAAAGAGTGAGACAGGTAGATGGAACTGTTCGCCTATGAAGTAGCCCAGCATTAAGAGTACAAGAAAGAACCAGCTTATCTTAAACATTGTCTTGTTCTTGATGACCGAAGAGGCCTCTGGTAGCAGTGCTACATCAACCTTAAGAGGGATATCTTTACGAAAGTAGAACCAGAGTATAGAAATGGATGCAATAATACTCAGAAGGTTAGGCAAAAACATATGGTGTGCATACTCAAGAAAGCCAATATCAAAATAGCCAGCCGTGACGATATTGGTAAGATTTGAGATAATCAGTGGATTAGAAGCACTGTCTCCAATAAACCCACCTGCCATCAAAAAAGCAAAGATAGCAACGGGGTTCATCTTGAGGTACTTCATTTTTGCAAGTAAAATAGGCGTGAGTATGAGTGCAGCACCATCATTAGCAAAGAATGCGGCAACCAGTGCACCAAGAATAAGAATATAAATAAACATTTTATTACCACTACCACCACTACGTTTTGCCATTTTGATAGCAGCCCATTCGAAGAAACCAATCTCATCGAGCACCATTGAGAGTAAGATGATACCAATGAATGCCAGTGTCGCATCCCAAACAATATCAATAACGGTAATGATATTGTTAATACTGACTATTCCAAGCAAGTAGGCAACCAGTGCACCAATAACTGCCGTAGTGCCTATTTGTAATTCCTTGGGCTGCCAAATAATAAAAAAAAGAGTCAATAAAAAAAGAGTGACTGCGATAAGCATTATGAGTTGAGTACCTTTGATTTTGCTAGTGCTGCTTCGATCTCTTCTTTGCTAACATTGCCACTAAGTTCAAGTGCAACATCTCCATCAATTCCTTTGACTTCCATGTTGGTAATTTTTTGTTTGGTCTCTTCACTCATGCATTCGCACTGCCCATTTTGACAGTTCTGTACCATATTGATAATATTTTGTTTTTCAACTGCCCCAGTAAAGCTGATTTTCACCCCATTATTGGTTTGTAGTACATTTTTGTTCATTATATTTCCTTTACTATATTGTTTGATAAGTTGGTTAATCTCTTGAGAGCAACAGCGTTTGTTTGGATTTTTCTTTTTACATGTATTTCCGGTACAGGCAGTGGTGTGTTCCTTAACCTCTTTGAGTGTAGTTGCTCCATTTTGTATCGCTTCCGCGATGGTCTGCTTGCTTACTTCCATACAGTAGCAGATAAGATCATTGTCATTTAGTATAGCAACATCATCAAAGCATTTAAGTACTTTCTCGATAGCAGGAAGCAACATTTGCTCTATTGCTGTATATGTCTTTTCAAAAGTATTATATCCTTTTCCATCAGGATCTTCAAAGCTCATATGAATAGTCTTAATTGGCTTGGGAAACATGGGGCAAGTCTCTTTGGCATGGTCACAGACAGTTACAATGAGGTTGTAGTCATTCTCTATGACTGCATCAAGTGTTTTAGAATGGTACGTGTTGCACCAGATACCTTTTTCTTTGAGCAGCTTTTTGGCATTGGGGTTAACTCTGCCTGAAGACCTGACACCAGAACTCTCCGCTTTAATACCTTCGAGATTGGCATTGATAAGTGCTTCTGCAATGATGCTTCTGCAACTGTTCCCAGTACAAAGTATGAGAACCTTTTTCATGAGACTCCTATCCTTGGATTAAGAGAGGATTATAGCGTAAATAGGGTTATTTTAAGTACAAAAGATTATTGGTTGTGACAAGTATTATCTATGTGATAGAAATTGATATATAGTTAATATTTTTGTGATGATATACTCTTCTAGAAAGGTTGTTAAGATTTTTTAGTTTCAAAAATAGTTTAATACTTTTTGTAAAACGATAGGCATAAAGTGAAATATGGAAAAAGAAAATTCAAACAACAATCCTCTCAATATCTTTTGATAATGCTGTGATAATCTCGTAACTGATTGTTCCTAGTTGTTTTGCTGCTTGTTGTGCATTGTTAAATATACATACCTCAGCAGTATCGCTTTCAAGTGTAATGAAGTCCATCGAAACACGGCCAAGAATAGGCAACCCCTCGGCGGTTACATAGGGGGCAAAAGTGTCACCTCGACACCAGCCATCTCCATAGCCAATATCGTAGGTAGAGATAGTCATATTGTTTGGTGCCACAAAGGTTCCACCGTACCCTACTCTCTTACCTGCTTTAAGTTTTAGGGTAGCATTTTTTTGTGCTATCAACTTCATGACTGGTTTAAGTTGTATAGAGTCAAAAGTTTTAGGAAGCTCATTGTAGCCATAGGCAGCAATGCCTACACGCACCATACCTTCATCAAAATGATTACTTCGCAAAATTGCTGCAGAGTTATGAGAGTGAAAATATATATTTGTAAAGCCTGCCTTTTGCACACGTCTCTTAATCTTCTCAAACTGCTTTTGTTGCCAAAAGAATTCTGATCCCATCTTATCGGCACTACGAAAGTGAGTCATCACGCCAACCAGTTCAAGCTCTTGGTTCCGGATCATCTCTAGTGCTTTATCAAGCTCTGTGATGTCAATACCGTTTCGGTGCATACCTGTATCGACTTTGAGCTCAACCTTTGCACCCAATTCTGAACATTCAATATCTAAAAGTGTATTGAGTGCAAAACAGCATACTTCATCTTTTGTTGCCCTATCACCTAGCACAAGAATATACCCAAAATATTTTCGTATTATCTCTGCTTCTATACGGTTTCGAACAACTGCCCGAGTAATACCAAATGCAGAAGCAAGTTTTGCCATGTGTACCAAGCCATGCCCATAGGCATTGTTCTTAAGCACAATAGCAATTTTTTCTTTTGAGCCTATTTTCAGGACGATTTGGTTAAGATTGTGATAGAAGTTGTCTTTACTGATTATGATTTTTGCCATAAAGAATTATAGCTAAAAATAAAAACCAGAAGTTTACATAATTGGCACTATCATCAAAGTTGCTTTAGGGGCAATATATGCCTATATTGCCCAGTAGAAATACCTCAAAATAATCCATACCAAACTTCTTAAAGGAATGTTTCATGAGAAGGCTTCCTGCCGAATGGGAAAAACAGCGTTGTGTACTCATGAGTTTTCCCCATAAGCAGACCGATTGGTACAACCTAGATGACCCAAAATCACTCGATGAAGCGCTGTCACCATTCATTCGCATTGCTCAAGCAATTGCCTATAAAGAGCCAGTTTACATTATTTGTAAAGATACAAAATATACTGCTGATATGTTCTGCTCCACTCATAATATGATTTTTTGGGAACTTGCCACCAATGATACATGGATACGTGATTATGGTTATATTGGTATCGAAGAAGATAGGGAGAAAAAATTGCTTGACTTTGCCTTTGATGGTTGGGGTGGAAAATTTGATGCAGAATTTGATAATGCCGTCAATAGAGCATTTTACAAAACAGGGTTGATGGGTACAACACCCTTGCAATCCATTGATTTTGTATTAGAGGGAGGTTCCATAGAGAGTGATGGTGAAGGTACCATATTGACAACATCACAATGCTTATGCAATCCTAATCGTAATAAAGGACTAACAAAAACAGAGGTAGAAATAAAGCTACACGAATATCTTGGTACCAAGCGGGTGCTATGGCTTGATCATGGTCACCTTATTGGAGACGATACTGATAGCCATATTGATACTCTTGCACGCTTTATTGACAAAAAAACCATTGCCTATGTTAGATGTGATAACAAAGAGGATGAACACTATGAAACGCTTATGGCAATGGAGGCGCAACTTCAGACATTTCGTACAGTAGAGAACAAGCCCTATACACTTGTACCGTTACCAATGTGTGAAGCTAAATATAATAGTGAAGGAAACCGGCTTCCTGCAACGTATGCTAATTTTCTCATTACCAATGACGCACTTGTCTATCCTACTTACTGCGACAGACATGATAAAATGGTTGGAGCACTGTTTAAAACCCTCTTTCCCGGTAAAGAGATTATTCCTGTTAACTGTCTTAAGCTTATTGAACAGGGTGGCAGTTTGCACTGCTCTACTATGCAAGTTGCCTTTTAGGAGAATTGGATGAAAACAGCATTGATACAACAGAAGTATTACGGAACCAAAGAAGAGACTATTAAAGTTACTATTGACAAAATAGCCAAGGTGGCAACTAAAGGTGTAGAGCTTGTTGTATTACAAGAGCTACACCAAAACGAATACTTTTGTCAAAGTGAGAATGTAGCCTTTTTTGACTATGCTGAAAGTTTTGAGGAAGATGTAGCACTTTGGGGTAGTGTTGCAAAAATATATAGCATTGTGTTGGTTGTCTCACTTTTTGAAAAACGTACAGCAGGCATATATCACAATACTGCCGTAGTCTTTGAAAAGGATGGTAGTGTTGCAGGCACATACCGCAAAATGCACATTCCAGATGATCCTGGTTATTATGAAAAGTTTTACTTCACCCCTGGCGATATAGGTTTTGAACCCATCAATACCAGTGTGGGAAGGTTGGGTGTTTTGATTTGCTGGGATCAGTGGTATCCTGAAGCGGCACGCATTATGGCACTTAAGGGTGCAGATGTGCTTATTTACCCTACTGCCATTGGCTATTTAGAGTGCCCTAAAGACCGTCTTGATGAGTTTTGCGAAAAAGAGAATACCTCCAAAGAGAAACAGAAGATGCGCGATGCATGGATGAGTGTTCAAAGAGGCCATGCTATTGCTAACAGCATCCCGGTTATTACCGTTAACCGTGTGGGGAATGAAAAAGATAGCTCCGGTATTCTTGAGGGTATATGCTTTTGGGGTAACAGCTTTGTCTTTGGATCTCAGGGTGAGTTTCTTGCTCATGCAGGAGAGAAGGAGGAGATACTCATGGTTGATATTGACCTTGAAGTATCTAAAGAAGTACGTAAGATTTGGCCTTTTTTGAGGGATAGGCGCATAGAGAGCTACGGATGCCTACAGGAGCGTTTTTGTGATAAAAAAATGTAATCTTTCTTCTGTATATGTTATAATTATATAAAATTAAATAGATAAAAGGTACTTATTATGGCAACCAAAAAAGAGATTTTGGCACTTCCGATGACCTCGGTAGAGAAAGGCAAACCTGTACACTTCAAAAACCCACCAAAAGCATTCTTTGATGCCATTGGTGGTGAAGAAGGCATGAAAGAATTAATGTTTGATTTTTATAATAAGATTTATGAAAGCAAGATTGCCCACTTCTTTCCACAGGACGAAGAGGCATTTGAAGAGGTTAAGAAGAAAAATACCAAGTTTTTTGTACAAATTTGTGGTGGACCAAAGGTTTACGAAGGAGCAAGCAGAGGGATGAACCTTAATGAATATATGATACGCCTTCATGATGATTTTTCTATTAATGAGAATAACCGCGTTGAATGGCTTGGAACCATGCGTGAGGCACTTGTAGACAAGGCACAGCATGTTGATATTGAGCCTATCAAAATGTTTTGGGAGTATCTAGAGTGTTTCTCTAAATTGACTGTCAATACTTTTGCTGATGGGAGTACTTATTATGCTGCCTATACGCAGGCAAGAGAAGATAAGTAGTAACTTTTAATTTTTAATTTCTCATTTTTTTGTTATGATACTGCATAAAAAAGAGAGGAAAGAGTGATGAATGCTTTACAGAGACTGCAAGAGAAGATTACCCAGATTAAAATAGACTATGAGAAGGTCAAACAGGAAAATGTACAACTTAAAAATGAACTACTCAATGTTTCAGGCTCACAAAGCGATAAAGACCAACAGATAGAGACCCTCAAACGTGAACTTGAAGAAAAAGATGTAGAAATAGAAAAGATTATTGCCCAAGTAGAGACACTACTCGCATAACTAAGACAAGGGGTATTGGGCAGATATTTCTTATGTTTAACTTCTTAATTATGTAAAATCTTAAGGATTGAGAAAATGAAAAATGTTGGACTGACTGTCTGTGGAAATCGTTATGAGATCAAGCTTGAAGATAATTTTGCAGATTTTGTTAACAAAGATCTTCAAGAGATTGGGATAAATCTAAATGCAGACAACAGGCCAGATACGCTACTTAAGGCCTACCTGCGCCTTGCCAAACAGGTAGCCAGCTATGAGCATGAGATTGAAACACTTATTGAGACAATAGATGAATTGTAGAGTACCTTTTATGACTTTAGATGCCCATAGAGTAGATTTTTAAAAATAAAATATTAAATTTGAATATATACAGATAGCAAGACCCATGATTTTTTTGGTAAATATGCTATTGGTAGACTTTTCTCCAGTAATATAGATATGTTTTGGTGTAAAAGTTGATTTTAGCTATAATGGCTCCATTTTTAAGTGCCCTCAGGGTGATTACTAGATTATAAAAGGTTTTATTTTGAGTGAGAATTTAATTGGTTATTTAGATGATCAAGGAAATATTATCGATACACAGAGTATAGAAGAGAGCTGTAATGCAATCCCTGTTGAGTATGATAACAGTGGAAAAGCATTGGAGATTATTCGCCATTCCACAGCACACCTAATGGCACAAGCAATTACTGAGCTTTATACCAATGCCAAGTTTTTTGTCGGTCCTGTCATTGATGAAGGTTTCTACTATGATTTTCGCGTAGAAGAGAAAATTGGTGAGGAAGATCTTAGAAAGATTGAAAAAAAGATGAAAGAACTCATCAAGAAGAAATACAAGATAGAAAAGTATGAGATATCCAAAGAAGAGGCACTCAAAAAGTTTAAGAATGATGATCTTAAACAAGCAGTACTCTCGCGTATTCCTGATGAGACAGTCTCTATTTATAAACAAGGTGATTTTGAAGATCTCTGTCGCGGACCACATGTGCCGGCACTACGATTTTTAAATAATTTCAAACTTACCCGAGTGGCAGGTGCCTATCTTGGTGGCAATGAGAATGCTGAGATGCTTACTCGTATTTATGGTATAGCATTTGCAACCAAAGAGGCACTTAAAGAGTATACTACTATGCTTGAAGAGGCTAAAAAGCGTGACCATCGAAAGATTGGTTCAGAGATGGAGCTTTTCATGTTCAATGAAGAGTCTGGTGCAGGATTACCATTTTGGATGCCACAGGGTGCTAAGTTGCGCTACAAGCTTGAACAAATTCTTCATAATGCACACCTTATACGCGGCTATGAGCCTGTACGTGGTCCTGAGATTCTCAAGGCAGATATGTGGCGTACATCTGGTCACTATGCTTGTTATGGGGAAAATATGTACCTTACTGAGATTGATGAACAAGAATATGGCATTAAGCCAATGAATTGTATTGGTCATATTCAGATTTTCAAGCAGACACAAAAGAGTTACCGCGATCTTCCATTGCGCTACTATGAGTACGGGGTAGTACATAGGCATGAGAAGTCTGGAGTATTGCATGGATTACTTCGTGTACGTGAATTTACACAAGATGATGCACATATTTTCTGTACACCTGAGCAGATTTCATCTGAAGTGCTTGATGTTGTCAAGTTTGTTGACAGCGTTATGAAACTTTTTGGTTTTGAGTATACAATGGAAATCTCTACTAAACCTGAAAAGGCCATTGGTGATGATATGGTTTGGGAAGTGGCAACACAAGGTCTCAAGGATGCGCTTGAGGGTAATAATTTACCGTATACCATCGATGAGGGTGGAGGTGCCTTTTATGGACCAAAGATTGACATAAAGATCACTGATGCCATTGGGAGAAAATGGCAGTGTGGAACCATACAGGTTGACTTCAATCTTCCTGAGCGTTTTGAGGTGGAGTATGTTTCAGAAGATAACAGTCGTAAGCAACCAGTCATGATTCACCGTGCAATCTTGGGGAGCTTTGAGCGTTTTATTGGTATCTTGACAGAGCATTATGCTGGAGAGTTTCCATTTTTCTTAGCACCCACACAAGTGATTTTTGTACCAATTGGTGAGAGTCATGCTAATTATGCTTATAAACTTAAGAAAACGTTGCGTATGGCAGGCATAGACGCAGAGATTAATAATAAGAATGATTCACTGAATAAGCGCATCAGAACGGCAGAGAAGCAACGTGTGCCATATGTAGTGATTATTGGAGATGAAGAGGTAGATAACAATACAGTCGCCATTCGTAACCGACGTACTCGTGAACAGTATAATCTTACACAAGATGAATTTATGGTAGAATTGACTAAACAACTTACAGAAGGAACAATTTGAGTAGACAAAACGATAGAAACAACAGGGGTAGAAAGAAGCCCGATAGTACCATTATGAATGGTGCTATTAGGGCTAGTGAGCTGAGAGTACTTGGAGATGATGGCGAACAATTTGGTATTATTTCCAGTAACGAAGCATTACGTATTGCAGAAGAGAAAGGATTGGATTTGGTACTTGTGTCACCTGATGCCAATCCCCCTGTTGCTAAGATTATGGACTATGGAAAACATAAATATCAGCTTGAGAAAAAGAAAAAAGAGGCAAGAAAAAACCAAAAGAAAATTGAGGTTAAAGAGGTTAAGTTCTCCTGTAAAATTGCAGAAAATGATATTGCTTATAAAGTTAAACATGCTCGTGAATTTCTTGAAAAAGGCAAGCATGTTAAGTTGAGAGTTTTTCTGCGAGGTCGTGAAATGGCAAATCCTGAATGGGGTGTAGAAGTGCTCAATCGTGTTTGGCCAATGATAGAAGATATTGCACAACTTGAGTCTGCTCCAAAACAAGAGGGGCGATATATCAATATGTATGCTACACCATTAAAGAAGTAGTATTCTATTGATATACTTCTAGAAATAGTTGATTTAGGTATTTTATAGTTATTTTCTCTGAAGACTATCTTCAGTAGTGCTGTTGATTTTTCTATTTTTTCCAGGAAACTATTGACAAATAGAAACCTTTTTACTATAATTGCAATCCTTTTATTTCGGAGTGTAGCGCAGTCTGGTAGCGCACCTGGTTTGGGACCAGGGGGTCGAAGGTTCGAGTCCTTTCACTCCGACCATTTTAGTATCGAAAATAGTAATAAGACATTAAAATATGTTTTTTTATGGTAGGCGTAGTTCAGTTGGTAGAGCACCAGTTTGTGGCACTGGTTGTCGCGGGTTCGAGCCCCGTCGCCTACCCCATATTGATTGAGTACTAACCTATTCCAAAGTTGCGCTAGTAGCTCAATTGGATAGAGCATCAGACTTCGGATCTGAGGGTTAGGGGTTCGACTCCTCTCTGGCGTACCACTTTATGTAGATGCACTCGTAGCTCAGCTGGATAGAGCACCCGCCTTCTAAGCGGGCGGTCTCAGGTTCGAATCCTGACGGGTGTACCACCTTTTATTGTTGTTAAGATAAAACTATGCGGATGTGGTGGAATTGGTAGACACGCCAGACTTAGGATCTGGTGCCTAACGGTGTGGAGGTTCGAGTCCTCTCATCCGTACCATCTGAAAATCCCTTATATGCACCATTCAATCACTATTTATAATTGTTAGGTTTACTAAAAACAATACGGCTTTTATTTCTTATCTTCAAAGCTAAGACTTCCTGCGTTTATTTTTTTAATACTCTATATAGTTGCGTTACCTTTTTTAAAATTCTAATTGGGGTATAATCTTTATAAAATCAATATCTAAGATATATAAAGGAGATAGAATGGCAAAAGACCACTATTTCGATATTACAGCAAAGCTTGACATGATGGAGATGAAAAATGCTATTGAGCAGGTAAAAAAAGAGGTGAATACGCGCTTTGATTTTAAAGGAATTATGATTGACATAGACTTAAACGAAAAAGCCAAAGTGCTAAACCTCTCTTCTTCTAGTGATAATAAGATTGATACACTAAAGGATATTGTACTCTCAAAAATGATTAAGCGTGGGCTCTCCCCAAAGTCACTCGAAGAGGTCAAGACTGAAGGGATAAGTGGTGGAAATATTAAAGTGATCTACCGCATTATCGACAGTATTGAGAAAGATGAAGCAAAGAAAATTGTTAAGACAATTAAAGATGCTAAACTTAAAGTTACACCTACAATTCAAGGTGATGAGATACGTGTCACTGGAAAGAAAATTGATGATCTTCAATTAGTCATTACGCTTGTAAGAAAAATAGAAGACCTTAAAGCACCGCTGGTATTTGGAAACTTTAAGTAGGGATAAACTTCCATAGGTTAACCCCTATGAACAGTGCCCACCACCACAACATCCACCGCCACGGCTCTCTTCTTTTTTTCTCTCTTCAACCTGAATGACAATTTTATTTTCTCCCTCTTCTACTGCAGTAAAAAAGTGCTTTTGACAAAATTCTCTGTTCATGTGGTTTTCCATAAGCCGCGCTTGCATAAGTGCGTCATCTTTGCTTTTAAATACTATTGGATTGACATAGTCGCTTTTTTTGAAGCAACCGCACTCTTTTTGCATTTCAATTGTAAACATCTGGTACTCCTAGTGTGATATAATCTATCCTCAATGACGAGGTTTAATCAGGATGATAGTCAAAAAAGTTTAATATAGGATAAATTTTGTCCAAGATAGTGGTTTAAGACTGTAACGAAAAAGGATGGACGATGACAAAAAAATATGATAGGCAAGAGATAGAGAGTGTTTGCACCTATTGTGGAGTTGGATGTGACATTACTGGTGTAGTAGAAGATAATGAGATTGTTAAGATTTATGCACAAAAAGATGGTGTAGTTTCTGAAGGAAAGCTTTGTATTAAAGGGAAATATGGATACGACTTTGTGGAAGCAAAAGATCGCATAAGAGAGCCACGCATTAAAAAATCCTTTTTAGATTGTAATCCACAAATCTCTAATAAGTTTGAAGGAAAACTAACAGAGTTTGATGGTGATTATATGACTTGCAGTATGGAGGTAGCAGTCAAAATTGCTGCAATGAAGCTTGGCGAGATAAAGGAAAAATATGGTGGATGGAGTTTTTGTGCGATAGGTGGTGCAAGAACCAACTGTGAAAGTGCCTATGTATTCCAAAAGTTTACCCGTGAAATAATGGAATCACCCCATGTAGATAATTGTGGACGAGTTTGTCATGCACCCAGTCTTAAGGGAATGCGTACGACTATAGGAGAGGGGGCTGCAACCAATCCTTATAATGATATTTACGATACAGAGTTTATGGTGGTTATTGGCTCCAATACGATGGAAGCACATCCAATTATTGCCAATCGTATGGTAGCACAGGCAAAGAAACTCAACAATCTTGCTATTATTGATGTGCGAGAGACAAAAATGGCAAAGCTTGCCAAGTATAACTGTGTAATTCCCTATGAAGCCAATTTGCTTATTTTAAATATGATGGCATATGTAATTATTGATGAGGAACTTTACAATAAGGACTTTATTGACAACCGTACCAAAGGTTTTAATGCATACAAAGAGCAGATACTGAATGATGCTTATGCTAATCCAAAGTTTTTTGAGCAGATTGAGGGGTATGAATATCTTGCTAAGATGATCCCCAATATTGCTCGTGAGTATGCGGTTAAAAAATCAATGATATTTTGGGGGCTTGGAATCACTGAGCACCTTGATGGTTCTTATGCAGTGATGGCGATTACCCATTTGGCACTTTTAACAGGCAATATTGGTAAAACTGGTGCAGGACTGATGCCACTTCGTGGGCAGAATAATGTACAAGGTGCATGTGATATGGGGTGTCTTCCTTATTATGACCCTGACTATGAGACACCGGAGAAAATAGGGCTAATGACTCCACAGCTAATTGATGAAATGCTTGAAGGGAGGGTAAAGGCACTACTCAATATGGGTGAAGATATCAGCCATATCCACCCCAACATCAATAAAAGCAATAAGGCACTAGATGGACTAGAGTTTTTAATGGTTCAGGATCTTTTTATGGTGGAGACAGCAAAGAAGGCAGATATAGTCATAGGGGTACGTTCTGCTTATGAGAAAACGGGAGTCTACATCAATGCAATGCGACGTCTACATCTTTCTCAACCATTGGTTAAGTCTAATCTTCCTGATGATTGGGAAGTATTGACAATGATTGCTAGAGAGATGGGAGGTGATGAAAACTTCTACTTTAAAAATAGTGAAGATGTTTGGAATGAAGTGCGCAAAAAGGCTCCTAAGCGTTTTGCTGGGGCAGAGTATTATCGCTTGGCACGTCACCGAAAACGTGGAATGCAGTGGCCTATTCATGATGATGATACGCCAGTACTTCATCTGCTTGATTTTAGAACCAAAGATGGGTTGGGATGCTATAGTTATCATCAATATAAACTTCGTGGAATGGTGAGAGAGATTGTCGAAAAAAATTTCTATAAAGAGAGCTTGACAGGATACTACCTCACCACAGGACGTACATTGGCTCACTACAATAATGCTGCACAGACTAAGCGTAGTGATAAGCTTGATACAAAATATGATGAAGATATATTGCTTGTGCCACTTGAAGATGAAGGAAAATTTGGTAACAGAATAGTTTTAAAAAGCCAGTATGGAGAGAGCGAAGCACTGTTAGTACACTATACCGATAAAGTCAAGCCTCGTACACTTTTTTGTACTTTTCATCATGCCAGAAGTCGTATTAATGCACTTTTTGGTGATGAGTGTGATGAGCTTATTATGACTGCACGTTTTAAGTCGGTAAAAGTTGATATAATTCCTGTAGGAGACAATATAGCATGTGGCTAACACTTTGAGAAGATCATATGTCCCACTTTAGAAATAAGTGAATAGGAAAAGAGATGATGCATGAGTTACCTAAAATATTTGGTGATACCAGCGAAGATTTGGCAACACGGTTTCTGGAGCAAGAAGGATATATAATTATCGAACGAAATTACTTTGCTAGAAAACTTGGAGAGATTGATATTGTTGCCCAAAAAGATGGAGTATTACATTTTGTTGAAGTTAAATCAGCCAAGGCAGATTTTGATCCTATTTATAATATGACTTTTGCTAAATTGCGTAAAGTAATTAATTCGGCACATTACTATATGAAAAGTAAACATATTGATATACCATTTAGTATTGATGCGCTCATTATTCGGGGTGATGAGGTTGAGTTTTTGGAGAATGTTACGCTATAATCACCTTTAATCCACAAGAAAAGAGTATGTTATGATACTAACTGAAATACAGTTGGAGCAATTTGAAAGAGATGGCTTTTTACTACTTCCAAGTTTTGTCAATGCGGAACGATGTGATACCATATGTGATATTTCCAAAGCACATTTAAAACATAAGGTACCTCCTATTGAAACAGAGTTGGAGTATGTGGGTAAAACCAAAGAAGAGCGCAAGCTTATTGCCGATGGTAAGGCACACCTGTTTGAAAAACAGGTGACAGTACGAAGACTCAGGCAGGTCTACCGTCGTGATATTGTTTTTAGGCAGTGGATGGAGGAGCCAAAAATGCGTCCAGTGCTCAAACAGATACTTGGAGAAGATCCAACGATTACCATTGCTCACCACAACTCTATTATGACCAAAATGCCACATACCTCTACAGAGACAAGATGGCATCAAGATTTCCGCTATTGGAACTTTGAGAACGATAATCTTGTCTCGATATGGTTAGCACTAGATGAAGAGTGTAGTCAAAATGGTGTATTAGAGTTTATACCAGGTAGTCATAAGATGTTATTTATACCAGAGCAGTTTGATGAAAAGGAGTATTTTCGGGAAGATGTTAACGAAAATCAGAAACTTATAGCAACCAAAACATCACATATATTACAAAAAGGTGATGTGGTGCTTTTTCACTGTAAGTTGTTGCATCGTGCCAATAAAAATATGACCAATAAGCCCAAGATATCATTTGTGTATACGGTAAAGGGGTGCAATAATCAAGCAATCTTTGGAACACGTTCTGCAGCTTATGAGGAGGTGCCACTAGTTATAATTTAATATAAGTGTGTCATATAGTGTAATTTCACTTTAAAATTGATATAGAATAGAATTAAGATATAACCCATTAATAGATTTTGGCTATAATCTTTAAATAAAACTATAATACAAAAGGATTAAATATGGCAAAATATGTAGAACTCACTTCTGCGAATTTTGAAGATACAGTAAAAGAAGGTGTTACAATGGTAGATTTTTGGGCTCCATGGTGTGGTCCTTGTAGAATGATTGCGCCAGTTGTTGAAGAGCTTGCAGAAGATTTTGATGGAAAAGCAACAATTGCAAAAGTAAATACAGACGAGCAGCAGGATCTTGCAGTCAAGTATGGTATTAGATCGATTCCGGCAATTCTCTTCTTTAAGGATGGCGAAGTGGTTGATCAGATGGTCGGTGCTGCTTCTAAAGATGCATTTGCAGAAAAAATCAATACACTAATCTAAGTACCTTTGCAGAAGGATACACCTTCTGCATCTTAATATTCTTGCATACTACCCTATAAATTTTTTTACATAGAATTATTAACCAAGTATTTAAAGTGTATAATTTGTTTTAAATATTTGTTTTATTATTTTAAAGGTGCAGCATGTTAGATTGTGCAATTATTGGTGGAGGACCTGCAGGTTTGACGGCAGGACTCTATGCGACACGTGGCGGACTGAAAAATGTTGTACTTTTTGAAGTAGGGCTGCCTGGTGGGCAGATTACACAAAGTTCAGAAATAGAAAACTATCCGGGTTTTTTCGACCATACCAAGACAGGTATGGATTTTATGAATACTTGGCAAGAGCAGTGTTTTCATTTTGGACTCAAGCATGAGATGCAGAAAGTTGAACAGGTTACTAAAGAGGATACATATTTTATTATCACCCTTGAAAATGGCAGCACAATAAAGTCGAAGACAGCTATTGTTTGTACTGGGAGCATACCTAAGCGTGCTGGATTTAAGGGTGAAGATGAGTTCTTTGGGCGCGGAGTAAGTACCTGTGCAACCTGTGATGGTTTTTTTTACAAAGATAAACCAGTTACAGTTCTTGGTGGAGGTGATACAGCATTAGAAGAGGCTATTTACCTTTCTGGGATTGTCTCTAATGTCTATTTGGTACACAGAAATGATACTTTTAGTGCAGCACCTTCAACGATAGAGCGTATCAAAAATAAAGAGAATATTCACTTTATACTTAATTCGGTAGTAGAGGAGGTATTAGGAGATGCAGCAGGGGTACATTCTGTACGCGTAAAGAACCTTAAAACAGATGAGAGACAAGTACTGGATACGCCAGGACTGTTTGTGTTTGTTGGACACAATGTTAACAACGGTGTTCTCAAAGATAAGAATGCTGGCTTTATTTGTGATGTAAATGATTGGGGACAAGTAGTGGTCGATTTGGGTATGAAAACTTCTATGGAAGGACTCTACGTTGCAGGAGATTTACGTATTGAGGCACCTAAACAGGTAGTGGTTGCAGCAGGCGATGGTGCAACAGCAGCATTACAGGTAATTTCATATATTCAGGAGCAGATGTAATATGACAAAAGTAGGAATTGTGGGTAGTACAGGCAGGATGGGAAGACATCTTATTGACAATATACTTGAAGATGAAGTATTAACACTATCGGGACTGCATGTTTTTGATGAACTTAAAATGAATGTGCCAGATACTGTACTTATTACCAATAGTATGGATGCACTTCTTGAGGTATGTGATGTTATTATAGATTTTTCGGCACCAGTAGCAACTGAAGTATTGTGTGAAGTTGCACTAAAAAATCCAACTCCATTGGTTGTGGCAACTACAGGATTTACCGAGCATCACCAAAATCTTTTAATAGAAGCCGCCAAGAAGATGCCAGTGCTCTACTCATCCAACATGTCTGCAGGAATTGCGTTACTCAAGCAGTTAGTAGAGCAAGTCTCGGAAACACTGAAGGATTTTGATATTGAGATTGTTGAACAGCATCATCGATACAAAGTTGATGCACCAAGTGGCACAGCATTGACATTAGCGGAGTTTGCCGCGAAAGGTCGTGGGCTTAGCCTTGATGAGGTACGTATTAGCGGAAGAGACGGGCAGGTTGGTGCTAGAACCAAGGATGAGATTTCGGTGATGGCATTAAGGGGTGGTGATATTGTCGGTCGCCATACAGTTGGTTTTTACAATGATGGTGAGTTTCTTGAGCTCAACCACACTGCTACTAGCCGTGAGACCTTTTCCAAAGGTGCCATTAGGGCAGCCAAGTGGCTGATTGATCAACCGGCAGGGTTTTACACAATTAATGATTGTCTGGGAATTTGATAATGAATAATACAAGCCAATATTATTTACCTATTTTGCAAGGATATGTTTAATGTGTGCTATTGTCGGTATTTTTGGTGCAAGGAAAGCCTCTACAGTGGCATATTATTCTCTTTTTTCTATGCAACATCGTGGACAGGAGGCGACGGGGATATCTGTTGCCAATGGCAAGAAGATTCAACTATACAAAAAACATGGTATGGTTGCTGATGTTTTTTCCCAAGAAATACTTGATGATATGGAAGGTGGATGTGCTGTAGGTCACAATCGTTATTCCACTGCAGGCAGTGAATCACAAGGAGATGCTCAGCCAGTTTTTGCAAAATATAAGCTAGGTGAGATCTCTGTGGTTCACAATGGAAATCTTGTCAATAAGTATGAAGTACGTCATGATCTTATTGCTAAAGGAGCTATCTTTCAAACCGATATGGATACGGAGAATATTATACACCTAATTGCAAAGTCTCAGAAGTGTGCATTGGTTGACCGTATTAAAGATATGCTTACAAAAATTGAAGGTGCCTACTGTTTGGCAATCCAAAGTCGCTCGAAGATGTTTGTTGTTCGTGATCGCTATGGTATCAGACCATTAAGCCTAGGGAGATTGCCTGATAATGGATGGATGGTTGCAAGTGAAACCTGTGCATTTGATCTTGTGGGTGCAGAATTTATTCGTGATATTAATCCGGGGGAAATGCTGATATTTGAAGAGGGAAAAGAACCTGTCAGTGAGCAAATCTTTGAACCAGACTATCATCCATGCGCATTTGAATATATCTATTTTGCTAGACCTGATTCAATGATTGATGGAAAGAATGTTTATGAAATGCGCTTGAAGATGGGACAAAAGCTTGCAGAAGAGACACCCGTGGAGGTAGACATTGTGCTTCCAGTACCTGACAGTGGCGTGGCAGCAGCACGTGGTTATGCAGATGGGCTGGGGGTACCTTTTGAGATGGGGATTGTGCGTAATCACTATGTAGGACGTACCTTCATTGAGCCAACACAGGAGATTCGTGATCTGAAGGTAAAGCTCAAGCTTTCTCCTATCAAGCATCTTATTGAGGGAAAACGTGTAGTAATCATCGATGACTCATTGGTGCGAGGTACGACTTCTAAGCAGATTGTACGTATGCTTAAAGAGGCGGGAGCCAAAGAGGTACATATGCGTATTGCAGCACCAGAAATTAAGTTTCCTTGCCGTTATGGAATTGATACACCGACCAAGACAGAACTTATCTCTACTAAGATGAATCCAGAAGAGATTGCCAAAAGTATGGGAGCCGATTCGCTTGGTTTCCTCTCGATTGAAGGTTTAGTTGAATCACTAGGTAAAGAGCGTACCTATTCACTTGTCAGTTTTGATGGAAAATATTTTGCTGGAGGAAATGCAGATAGTCCCCGTTGTTTAGATTTTTACTAGTAGATATATTTATATGTATTGTCTCTATGGGTGAAGCAATCAAGAGTTATATTTTACTACAGAGACTCCAATAGTATATGGCTACACTATAATTATGAGATATTTGAATAAGATCTTAAAAGAATATATAATAAAAATACCAAGAAAGATACAATCATGAAAAACATATATGTACTTTTAATGTTAATAATCTTTATTGTGCCAATTATGGCTGAAGATAGCTATCAATCAAAGCCAAGATTGGAAGACAATTTCTACCAGAATAAAAACTACAATTGGCTTAAGAGCATAAAAATACCTAATTCTGAGCCTGGGATTAACTCATTTTTTATTATAAAAAATGAAAAGATAGATAAAAGATTAAGAAGTTTGCTAGAAAGTAATATTTCCAAAAGTAAAATTGAAACAAAAGTGAGAGACGCATATCTCTCTTTTATGGATACAAAAAAGAGAGATATGCTTGGCTTGTCCCCTATTAAAAAAATATATCTTGAAAAGATAGATAAAATACACTCTTATAGGGAATTAGCTATTTTAATGGCAAAATTTCTTAAAGATGGCATTATTGCCCCTATGGTTTTTTTTGTTATGCCTGACCTGAAAGAGGGAGAAAAGTATGCCCTGTATATAGCACAAGCAGGTCTTTTTTTATCGAAAGATAGCTATCTGAAAAAAGATGCCAGATCCGTAAAACAACGTAAGGTTTATCGTGAGTTTTTAGAAGAACTTTTTACATTAGCACATGATTCAAATCCTGACAAGAAAGCTAAACAAATCATAGAACTAGAGACAAAGTTGGCAAAATATTATTTTAGTCCTGCTGAAAATAGGGATTTTGCAAAACTATACAATAAAACTACTATTTCAAAACTATCAAAGATACTTAGTAACTATCCTGTAGAAGAAGTATTTTCTGAACTTGGTATAGCAAAAGACAGCAATATAATCATCAATCAACTACCATACATCAAGGCGTTCAATACACTTTTTTTAAAGATACCATTACAGTCTTGGAAAGGGTATATGAAAGCCAAGGTCTTGCTTCGTTTTACATCTGTACTTTCAGAGGAGTTTGATATTGCACTGCTTAACTATAAGAAAAATGCAGGACTTATAAGGAATGATTGGCCAAAATGGAAAAAAGGTCTTGACTTTGTTCAAATAACTTTTCCATTGCTCTTAAGTAGAGCATATGTAGAGAACTATTTTGACAAAAATGCAAAAAAACGTGTTACAAAAATGATTAATAACATTAAAGATGAGTTTAAGGATACGATTAAAAACTCAGATATTTTTACCCAGTCAACCAAAGAAAAAGCATTAGATAAATTGTATAAAATGCGTTTTAATGTGGGTTATCCAGATGTCTGGAAAGATTATAATACTCTCATTGTAAAAAAAGATGATTTGATTGGGAATGTGGTTCGTGCGTCAAATTTCAACTACAAAGACCAAATTGAGAAACTTGGTAAAGAGGTAGATAAAGATGATTGGTCAGAAGAAAACCCCGCATTTAAAGTCAACGCATTCTATGATCCAACACAAAATAAGTTTGTAATACTCACAGGTATACTTAATAAACCTTTTTTTGATGTTAATTCGACAATAGCACAAAATTATGGTGGTATTGGAACTGTGATAGCTCATGAAATTGGACATGCTTTTGATGATCAAGGTAGTCGTTTTGATGCAAATGGTAATATGAAGAACTGGTGGACCGTTGAAGATAAAAAAGCTTTTAAAAAGATCAAAAATAGACTTATCGCTCAGGCAGATCATTATCAACCCTTCTCGCATATTTACATGAAAGGCGCTTTAAAGGTTGGAGAAATTATAGGTGATCTTAATGGGGCAACCATCTCTTTGGCTGCTTATGAGAGAACTTCTAAGAAAAATGGGACTAAAGTTGACTATAGAGCATTTTTTGCTAGCTATGCATATATATGGAGAATGAAACTTAGAAAAGAGTATGCACTAAGACTTGTAGAAACTGATCCACATCCACTTGGAGAATATAGAGCCAATGAAACATTAAGAAATATAGATAAGTTTTTTGAGACCTATCACATAAAAAAAGGTGATAAAATGTATAGATCTCCACAGGAGCGTATTAAATTATGGTAGACTCATAAAACAGTAATAGAAGTTTTGAAAAAAGAAATATTAATACTTACTGTGAAGTATAATAATAATATTTCTATGATAAGATTTAAAAAATAGTAGGAGAAATAAAATGAAAATTATTGGTTTGATTTTAGCTATGGTAGTATTTGAAGGATGCAGTCAAACACAAGTTGTTAAAGTAAAAAGTAGCAAAAAAAAGATAAGTTATGTGCCCATTAAACTTCATAAGGCACCTCCTGCTGTAAAAAAAGAAGAAAATATTGTATATATTGGAGATACTCCTGTAGAGCTTAAGGGGCCAAAGCAAGAAGATATTGAAAAGTATCAACGCGATCAAGCCCAGATGAGTGATTGGGGGAAAATGATGCAAGCTAGAGAGAAGAGGCACACCCGCAAGCCTTATTTTTGACGCATTTCTTTCTCTTCTATACCACTTATACCAAAGCGACGCACAAGCTCCTGCTTGATACGGTCAGGCGAAATGTTACGATAACCTAGTCCTACAAGGGTATGATAAAGAAGATCGGTCACCTCATAAATGACCTGTTTGTCACTCTCTTTATCAATAGCAACACAGACTTCATTTGCCTCTTCCCGTATTTTGCTTAATAATAAGTTTTTATCATCAAGTAGTTTTTTTGTCCATGATTTTTGATTCATTGATGCATTCTTTCGTTCTAGAATAGTATGGTAGAGGGTATCGACTGCTCCATAAATGACATGTGTATCAATCTCTTTTTCGCAAATAATCTTATCTTGAAGGATAGAAGTAAAAAAGCAACTCTTTCGCCCTGTGTGACAAGCAACACCATTTTGTTTAATCTTAAGAATAATCGTATCGGCATCACAGTCAAGTAATATGTCCTTGATCTCTTGCGTATGCCCTGAACTTTCACCTTTTTTCCAGATGCGTTGCTTGGAGCGGCTAAAATAGTGGGCATATCCAGTAGCAAGAGTAAGACTATATGCCTCTTCATCCATATAAGCGAGCATAAGAATCTCGTTATTTTCTGCATCTTGTGCGATAACAGGGACAAGAGGGTTCTTTTTCCAATTAATAATCATAAGGTTATTGTTGTGCTGAGATAGTTTTTTGTTTTTTCCCTTTTGCATCTACCCATATATTAGGTACTGCACCACCGGGAGTAAGAAAGATTTGTGCATCTTTATTAACTTTCAATGCTTCATTGAATT
Organism: Sulfurovum sp.; assembly: GCA_020525365.1. Classification (NCBI taxonomy): domain Bacteria; kingdom Pseudomonadati; phylum Campylobacterota; class Epsilonproteobacteria; order Campylobacterales; family Sulfurovaceae; genus Sulfurovum; species Sulfurovum sp. Next base: position 331,739 of record JAIZOF010000001.1, read on the forward strand.
TCCCTTGAGTTTTAATCTGTTCAAGTAATAGCAGATCTGTGGTTAGAGATTGTGCGATGATTTTATTAGCTTTGGCTTGGGCTTGAGCTTCAATACGAATTTGATCTGCCTGTCCTTGTGCTTCAATACGACGTTTTTGTGCTTCACCACGTGCAATTTCTGCTTTTCTTTCCGCTTCACGTTTAGCTCTATCTTTTTGTTGTTCGGCAATCATAACATTCTGTTTTTCGGCTTGAAGTTCTTCAATTTTGCTTTTAATTTTTTTAGGTAGTTGAATATTTCTAAGTTCTACAGAATCCAGAACGACAGGTGTACTAGATATGGCCTGAACTTTTTTTCGTACACGTTCTTGTATCTCTTTTGCAATTTCGGTACGTTTCTGAGGAAGGTTTTCTGCTGCATATTTACCAATAACGTCACGAACAATCTCTCTTACTTTGGTATTGATAATTTTATCTTCCCATGCTGTACCCCATATAGCAATGGTTTTAGGAGCACTTTTTGGACGGAGATGATATTGGACTGCTAAGTCAATATCAACATCTAGTCCTCTTGAGTCCATTACCCGAATAGCCGGATTTCGACGCAATCCACCTTCGTATCGACTATATCCATCATTAAGAACCTGTTTGTTTTCATTGGAATAGGTAATCATGCGTACACGGGTATTGACAGGAATAATTTTTTCAAAAATAGGAATAAAAAAGTGTAATCCTGGAGCAAGGGGTTTGTCCTGAAATTTACCGGTGGTTACCTTGATGCCCACTTCACCAGAATTAATAATCGTAAAAGGTTTGAGAATAAAAATACCAAAAACAATAGCAATAAGAATAAATATCCATGATGACCCTTTGCCACCCATATTGTTTAGAGGATTATTAAAGTTTTGATTATTATCTCCATTGCTACTATTATTTTGGTTATAGTTTGGCTTCTTTTTTTTAAAATAGTCGTTCATGTCTGCTGGCATAGTTTTTCCTTTGTATGTTGAGAGTTTGGTGATTCATGATTGCTTGCTTTGCAATAAATTACAAATTATCCAGATACCTAATATTTTTAGTTAATATAAGTTAGGTGTTTGGTATATTTAAGATTCTTTCCTGCTACTGCATCAAAATAGGCTGTCTGTAATTTTTCAGTGATAGATCCTCTTGAACCTGTTCCGATTACGCGTGCATCAACCTCGCGTACAGGAGTGACCTCTGCCGCAGTACCAGTGAGAAAACATTCATCGGCAATATATACCTCTTCACGGGTAATACGACGACGAATTATTGTGATACCCATATCTTTTGCTAAATCGATTACTGTTGCTTGTGTGATGGATTCAAGTGAGTTATCATTTGGTGGAGAGATGAGTTTTCCGTCTCTAATTATAAAGAAGCAGGCTCCTGATGCTTCGGCAACATAACCTTGATCATCACGCAATAATGCTTCATCATACCCTGCTTCAATTGCTTCAAATTTTGCCATCTGTGAGTTAAGGTAGTTGGCAACGGCTTTGGCTTTTCCCATACTTGATGTATTGGGTGTACGGGTTATTGAAGAGATTTTGAGGCGAATACCTTTTTTGAGTCCCTCTTCACCAAGATAGGCTCCCCACTCCCATGCAGAAATAGAGACATTGACAGGTGCCTCTTTATGATAAAGACCCATGACTCCATATCCTAAATAGACCAGTGGTCTAATATAGGCCCCTTCAAAAAGTTTGTTTTCTTGCAGTAGTTTAATCTGTGCTTCATTAAGATCTTCAAGGCTATAAGGAACATCCATAAGTGTCATCTTTGCTGAGTTTAATAATCTTTGGGTGTGTTCATTGAGTTTGAAGATAGCACATCTTCCATCTACTGTCTTGTAAGCTTTAGTTCCTTCGATAGCACCATTTCCGTAATGAAGGGTATGTGTGAGGACATGAACTTTAGCATCATCCCATGGGGTGAAATCTCCATTCATCCAAATATATTTTGCTTTATTCATCCATTCTCCTCTAAATGCATCGTATCGTATCGTCTAACACTTAAGATATTTTAGCAGAATTATAGTTAATAGGTGATTACATTCTGTTATATACATTTTTGTATTTTAATAGTAAAATCGATCCATTCAAATTAAGAAGCCAAGTTTAAAAATTACCAAAATATATTATTTTCTCGTAATATGCAAAATACCCTTGACAACAAGAAAATTTGGTGCTATAATACGCGTCCACAAACACAGAGACCTCTTCAGAGTTTGAAGCAGAGAGTGAATGTGAGTGATCTTTGACAACCAAATATAAGTAAACAAATCAACGTCTATTTGAGATTTAATTTTTCACTTTTTGAACTAAAAAGGTGATAAGAATTTACGGATAGCATATTTATTTAAGCACTTTGACAATGGTCTGCTTTTCATTCATTTATAATGGAGAGTTTGATCTCGCTCAGAGTGAACGCTATATGTGCTTAATATATGTGTCGAGAATTATAATACCAGTTTAGGAAGTCAGCTATGGCGGACGGATGAGAATGGGTATAGCTGACGCCTTGAGGGGATAACAGTTGGAAATGACTGCCATCACCCTATACACCTTCTGTATTAATTACAAAGAAATGTTTTTCACAGTAGATCGCCATATGGTATCAGGTAGTTGGTGAGGTAAGAGCTCATCAAGCCAAATACGCCTAGCTGGTCTTGAGAGGATGATCAGCCACACTGTCTAGAGGACAATTATCCAGATCTACTTTATGCAGCAGCGGGGAATATTGCACAATGGAGGAAACTCTTGATGCGCAGCAAACGTCATGTGGAGGATGACGTATTTCGTGTAAACTTTTTATATGGGAAGATAATGATATACCATGAATAAGACTGAATGACTCAGCTGCAGCCGCAATACGGAGGGTGTGCGTTACCGAATCATCAAGGTAAGCGCGCGCAGGTTATTCGGATAAGTTGATGGTTCTTGTCTCAACCGTAGAACTGCATCCAAAACTGTCGTTAGAGTTCGAGGAAGATGGAATTAGCTGTAGGGTAAAATCCGTAGAGACAACCAGGAATACCAAAAAGCGAAGACTTGAACAGTACTGACGCTGAGGCGAAAGCGTGGGGAGCAATAGATTATACCTGCAGTCCACGCCCAAATTGATTTAAACAATGCTGAGTCCTTAGCAATTTTCAGATGCAAATGCACCTACTAAACATTCCGCCCGGGAGTACGGCTCCAAGATTAAAACTCAAAGAATGACGGAATCATGGTGATATATTAATCTGAAGATACGCGAAGAACCTACCGCCTTGACATTGATGGAAACTTAGTAGAGATACTGGGTGCCTTTGAGCCTGAAAACAGGTGTTGCGTAACGGCTGTGTCGTCAGCCTTCGCAGGTCAGAGATAAGTTGGTCCCAACATGCAACTCTGTTGAATGAGTTACTAACTGTCTGGCCGAGGACTCTAGTGAGACTGCCTTCGTAAGGAGGAGGAAGGTGAGGACGACGTCGTCATCATGGCCTTTACGGCCGTAAAAATACGTGCTACAATGGTAGGACAATGAGACGCATCGCAAGGTGGAGCAACCTATAAACCCATTCTCAGTTCGATCAGTCTGCAACCCGACTCGCACGAAGCTGGAATCACTAGTAATCGTGACTGCCATGTTACGGGTGAACTACGTTCCTCTGGTCTTGTACTCACCGCCCGTCACACCATGGGAGTTGATTCACCCAGCGGGGAAGCTAAACTGGCTACCCTCCGGTGGATCAGCGACTGGGTGAGGTCGTAAACAAGGTAATCAGGAGAACCTGCGTTGACTGCTCTTCAAGAGTATATATCTATATGTCTCACAATATATGGAGCAACATCAAAAGACTTGATTTACAATCTCATACTTTAATAGTTTTTATAGGCAAAATGGAAATAATTATATTGATATTTGGGTCCTTAGCTCAGCTGGGAGAGCGCTTCGCTGGCAGCGAAGAGGTCGTCGGTTCGATCCCGATAGGATCCACCAACCAAACTCATTTACTAATTTATTAATATTTTTCTTAATTATGAACTATACGGGAATAAGAGTATTTTATTGTCTTTATATATTAGCTCTCAAATATTACCAACTCACCCTTTTTTAACTTTGGCAAAATATCAATCTTGATTTTTCTAATCTGGTACATTTTTTCTGTAGAAGAGAGATTTTTCTGTCGAGGAAGATTTCTAAGTTTCTCTTCATAGTAGGCTTGAAGCATCTGTACTAAAGCCTGTTCTAACAAGACACTTATTAATGTACAATAACGAACCAACGTGGTATTACACAATAAAGCTCATTTGCATTAATATAGGCACTTAGCACTGGCAATTAATTCAAAGTGATGGTGGATGTCAGACTCGTGAGAGGCGGATGGCGACGTACTAGGGCTGCGAGAGAGTTACTGAGCTGCCAAGAAGCTTTGATCCGTATCTGAATGGGGCAACCGCATTTAAGAGAAATAGCGTCACCCTTTTAGTGAGCTAGAACGCAGGAAGTGAAACATCTCAGTACCTGCAGGAAAAGAATCAACCGAGATTCCCAAAGTAGCGGCGAGCGAAATGGGATTAGCCCTAAACTCCTTGGGGTGTTAGTAGAATAAGTTGGAAAGCTGACTGTAGAGGTGACAGTCCCGTATACGAACCAACTATGATTATTCGAGGTCGGGATAATGTAACCCCGACTGAATATGGGAGGACCAATTTTCCAAGGCAAATATTTACCTGTGATCGATAGAACCAGTACCGTGAGGGAAAGGTGAAAGAACCGCGGCAAGCGGGAGTGAAATAGAACCGAAAACCATCTTTGCCTACAATCATCTAGAGCCCCATGTTATATGCGGTGATGGACTCTGCTCTTGCATAATGAGCCTGCGAGTTATGGTGACTGTTACACACCTCTTCTCGCGAAGCTGTATGAAAGTGAGTCTGAAGAAGCGCCGTTAGTTACAGGACCCGAAACTAAGTGGATTCATCCATGGGCAGTACAGTTGGTGTAAGATTAGTGAGGACCGAACGGTGGAGGCTTAAAACCTCCGATGACCTGTGGATAGTGAAAGGTCAATCAAACTTAGTGTGATAGCTGGTTCTCTCCGAAATATATTTAGGTATAGCCTCTGTTTCGAAGTTATGGGGTGAGCACTGATTGGGCTAGGGTTTCACACCAAGGTACCAACCCTAGTCAACCCGGAATATCTACAGTGAATTTCAGAGTCAGGTAGGGCATAAATCATCATCGAAAGTGTGGGAAATATCACTACCAGGCCAAGGTCCCAAAGTTCTATTTATGAAAAGGATGTGGAGTTACAGACACCAGAGGCTGGCTTAGAAGCAGCCATCTTAAAGAAAGCTGCACAGCTCACTGGTCTAGCGATTCTGCGCCGAAAATATTAACGGGCTAAATGACACCGAAGTTGTAGATCACATTATGGAGTGGTGGAGAGCGTTCCAGTCAGCACGAAGCCATACCGGTAAGGAGGAGTGGTTGAAGTGAGCATGCAGGCATGAGTAGCGATAAACAGGTGAGGAACTGTACCGCCGTAAACCTGTTTCACACGTGATGCTCGTCGTCGAAGGTTGTCGGTCCTAAGCTGAGTCCGAAAGGGCAGCGATGGCAAACGTTAGTCATTCCGATACCAATCACACTAGCTTAGCCGATGGGGACGCATAGGGTTAAACGAGGTCACTGATGAATAGTGGCTCGAAGGGGCAGGTAAGAAGGATTGGAAAATCCGCCTTCTGTTTCCGAGATCTACAGGCTGGTTGTGCCTTCGAGTAGCCGAATCGTTGATACCGTCAAAGCCAAGAAAAGCTTCTAAGTGTATAGTGCTGCCCACCAAACCGACACACAGGTGGCAAAGAGATGAGCATTCTAAGGCGAAGAACCCCGTTATGAACTCTGCAACTGCACCATGTAACTCTGAATAAGCCTCCCAGGTATGGCCCACCGAAAGCTTAAGAGGTTGCAACAAAGAGTCCTCCTGACTGTTTATCAGCGCTCACAGCAATTTTGCTAACTCGTAAGAGGATGTATAAGGTGTGACGCCCGGCCCGAGGTTTGAAGGTTAATTGATGGGGTTAGCCCTTAGCGAAGCTCTGATCGAAGTCATAGTCGCGTACGTAAATCTATAACGGTCCTATAGAAGGAAATCTCTGTCGCATAAATACCGACCTGGGTATGACGGTGTAACGATGGGGAGCTGTCTCGATCAGGGATCCAGTGAATTGTAGTGAGGTGAAAATTCTCCACCAGTGCGGTAAGACGAGCACCCTGTACCTTTACTATAGTTTTGACACCTAAATTGGACATATTTGCAGATAGGTGAGCTTTGATACTATGGCGCTAATGTAAGGAGCTATCCCGAGATACCACCCTTATATATTCGACAGCACTGCGCTGCCATCCCGCGGAGGACACTGGTGGGTAGTCGACTGGGGGCGGTCGCCCCTAAAAAGTAACGGGAGGCTTACAAAGGTTGGCTCAGATATTGGAAATCCATCGCAGAGCAATATACAAGCCAGCTTAACTGGCGACTTCATGTCGAGCAGAGACGGTGTCGGTCATAAAGATCCGTATCAGGTGGAGCGCTTTCATCGCTCAAAGGATAAAGGTACGCCAGGGAGGTAATAGATTGATCTCCCCCAAGATTTCATGACCGACGGGGAGGTTTGGCACCTCGATGTCGGCTCATCAGAATCCCGGGCTGAAGCAGGTCCTGGCATGGCTGTTCGCCATTTAAAGGGTGTACGCGAGCTGGCTCAGAACGTCGTGAGACAGTTCGGTCCCCTATCTGCTGGCAAGCCAGATTGAGGAGAGCGTCTTCAGCATGAGGACGGTGACAACCATAATTATGTACCAGTTGTCCTGCCAGGCACGCCGGTAATAAGATCGAAGTGATAACCCAAGAGCACCACAAGTGGAAGTCAACTCCAAGATGAACTTCCCGAAGATCCCAAAGAAGGATCACTAATATAGCTGGGAAGGGCACTGAAAGATATTTATTAATTAGGCAATTAATAGATCGTTTGTATTTACTCTCTGATCTTCTATAATAACAATTTTACATAAAAGATAATAACATTGTAGAAGATTGTAACATGGGGATACATAAAATAACTTAAACATATTGTTAATCTAAAAGTTTCAAATAATAGAAGTAAACACATCAAGGTGCCTTATTCTCCTTAGTGGTAAGCTAGAGGGAGGGTCATACCCAGCTCCATTCCGAACCCGAGTCAAGCCTCCCATCGCCGATAATACTGCTGGCTACGCTAGTGGGAATGTAGGTCGCTGCCACTTTGAGATTTATCTTCTATAATACTTATAATCATGGTTTTTTTGTTTTTGTTTAAATCTTATTTTATATCATTTTAAATTTTTTTTGATACAATACTGCTCTAAAAGTTGTCTCAGCATAGACTGTTGCAACAACCCTATCGGAAGATATGGAAGGATTCAGAGATTAATTTGGGTCAGAATAGGTTGGTTACCTATCAAAAACAAAATATGCAAAGGTCTTGTAATGATAAAAGATATTCACCCTGAATATATGGAATGTAAAGTTAAGTGTGCTTGTGGAAACAAATTTGAAATAAGATCCAATAAGCCTGAAATGTCTATTGATATTTGTAATGAATGCCACCCATTCTTCACGGGTTCTGAAAAAATTGTAGATGCTGCAGGTAGAGTAGAGAAGTTTAAGAGCAAGTATAAACTTAGCTAACTCCTTTTTCTGAAGCATTTTTAGCTTCAGATCCCTTTCTATATTTTAGGCAATTATGCTCACCTTTATTCCTACTCCTATTGGAAACCCACAAGATATTACCATTCGTGCTATGAGGATTTTTGAAAAAGCAGAACTCTTTTTTTGTGAGGATACCAGACAGACCAAACATCTTCTAAAACTACTTGAAGAACGTTTTGGTATGGTATTTCCAAATGCTCAATTTATCTCCTTTAATGAACACAATGGTAAAGATCGCCTTGAACAGTATGGAGCTACTCTGAACACAAAAAAGGTAGTTTATGTTTCTGATGCAGGGATGCCTGTTATTTCTGATCCTGGACAACTACTGGTGGTCTATTGTCAGGTTAATGGCATTGAGTATGATGTGTTGCCTGGTGCCTCAGCTGTCACAACAGCCTATGCTGCTTCTGGTTTTAATGAGGAAAAATTTCTCTTTTTTGCTTTTTTGCCACACAAAGGTAAAGGGCGTATTTTTGCACTTCAAAAAGCAATGAATAATGGATACAATACGGTACTCTATGAGGCACCTCACCGTCTATTGAAACTTCTTGAAGAGATTGTACAGATTGATGAGACACGTAAAATTTTTCTTGCCAAAGAGATTAGTAAACGGTATCAGAGATATTATTGTGGTAGTGCCAAAGAGATATTGGCAACAATAAAAGAGAATACAATTAGGGGCGAATGGGTTGTTGTGATTGATGCAGCAAAAACTAAAGAGAAAAGTCTTTTCTTTTCAGAAGTTTTAGTGTTAGATATACCTCCTAAAATCAAAGCAAAACTTTTGGCACAGCTAAGTGATAAAGGTGTTAAAGAGTGGTATAAAGTATTAAGTAAAAAATAGTTATCTCTACCTTTTTACAGAAGCACGCAAATATGAAGTAAAAATTTGATAAAATCTTCTTTATGGTAATTTATGGAAAGCAGGTATGTTTTTATGCTCTTGAGCATCATCCTGATAAGGTACAAACTGTTTATATTGCCAAAAAAGGAATACTTCCACAGATACTCTTTCATCAGTTTCACGATAAGATAAAGTTTTTAGAAGAGAAATGGGCACAGTCTATGAGCAAAGGTAGAAATCATCAAGGGCTTTTACTTGAGATTGATACCCTGAAAGAGACACCACTTACAGAGATTAAGAAGAGTAATTTTATTGTAGTACTAGATGGCTTGACAGATGTAGGGAATATTGGTGCAATTGTACGTAGTGCTTATGCACTTGGGGCAGAAGCAGTTGTGGCAACGGGCGTAAAGCAACTAAACCTCTCAGCAATTGTACGAAGTAGCTCTGGAGCATTGATGGATATGCCATTTTTGATTTATCCTAATATCCTTGATGTGTTACATGAATGTCATCAGGTTAAGTTTAGGATTTATGGTGCAACAACAGAGGGTATACCAATACAGAAGATGCATTTTGCCCCCAAAAGACTTCTTGTTATGGGAAGTGAGGGCAATGGCATCTCAAAGAAGGTACATACAAAGCTTGATGCATTAATTTCTATTGAGATGAAACATGCATTTGACTCTTTGAATGTAAGTGCAGCAGCAGCAATTTTAATACATAGGATGAATTATGCAGTTAAATGAAATACTAGAAAAAAATAATATAGAGGCAATCTCCAAAGAAACCAAGATTTCACAAAAGAATCTTGAGGTACTTTTCAATAAAGAATTTAGCATGCTTGATAAGGTAAGGACAATGGGCTTTATTTCAATTATTGAACGAGAGTATCATGCTGATCTTTCATTATTAAAAAAAGAGGCTAAAGAGTATTATGCATCTTATATGAAAGAAGAGAATGTTATACGGGATATCTCTACTCTAGAGAAAAAAAAAGAAAGATCAAAGCTTTTAATGGTAGTTGTTATTCTGCTTTTGGCAGTAGTTTCTTGGTACTTTTTTGTATGGTTTGATCAGGAAAAATTACAAAGAGCAGTTTTTTTTAGTGAACAGCAGATAAGTAAATATATTACCAGTAATCCCAATATAGAAAACGAGCCTGCTAAAGTGATAGAAAAAGAAACAATTAATAGTATTATCGAACCACAGTCTACAATAATTGAGCCTGCTAAAGCGATAGAAAAAGAAACAATCAATAGTATTATAGAATCACAGTCTACAATAATTGAGTCTTCTGAATAAATTTAAATGAGCAAAGAGAGAAATAATGTTTGATGAAATCCAGTTTGAAAAAATAAACCGTCTGCCCAAGTATATCTTTGCAGAAATCAATGAGATTAAAATGAAGATGCGCCGTGATGGTGTGGATATTATTGATTTTTCTATGGGAAATCCAGATGCTTCTACGCCAAAACCAATTATAGACAAATTATGTGAGACGGTAAAAAGACCAAAAACACATGGATATAGTGCAAGCAAGGGTATCTATAAGTTGCGTCTTGCAATGAGTAATTGGTATAAGCGGAAATATGGTGTCAAACTTAATCCTGATACGGAAGTGGTCGCAACCATGGGGAGCAAAGAGGGGTACGTACATCTTGTTCAGGCAATTACTAACCCTGGAGATGTGGCAATCGTGCCTGATCCAACTTATCCTATTCATTCACAAGCATTTATTCTGGCTGGTGCTAATGTGGAAAAGATGCAGGTGACATTTGATGAGGAGACATTTGAGGTCAATGAGGAGAAGTTTTTTTCTGATGTGAATGAAGCACTTGAAAACTCTATCCCAAAACCAAAGTTCCTTGTGGTTAACTTTCCCCATAACCCAAGTACGGCAACAGTGACACCTAAATTTTATGAAAAGCTTGTAGCTCTTGCACAAGAGAAACGTTTTTATATTATCTCTGATATTGCCTATGCAGATATTACCTTTGATGGCTATAAGACACCGTCTATTATGGAGGTGAAGGGAGCTAAAGATGTGGCAGTAGAGTCTTATACGCTCTCAAAGTCGTATAATATGGCAGGGTGGCGTGTTGGGTTTATTGTTGGAAATAAAAAGCTTATTGGTGCACTACAGGCAATCAAATCATGGTTAGATTATGGAATGTTTACTCCCATTCAGGTTGCAGCCACCGTTGCACTTGATGAGCATGGGTATGTGCCTGATGAGGAGATTATTCCTCGTTATCGTAAACGCCGCGATGTGATGATAGAGGCATTTTCTCATGTGGGATGGGTATTGAAAAAACCGAGTGCAAGTATGTTTATTTGGGCAAAACTACCCAAGGTGGCACTTAAAAAAGATATGAAATCGATGGAATTCTCTAAGCGCCTACTACAGGAAGCAAGTGTTGCGGTAAGCCCTGGTATTGCCTATGGAAAGCATGGAGATGAGTATGTGCGTATTGCACTTATTGAGAACGAAAAGCGCATTCGTCAAGCTGCACGCAATATCAAACGTTTTTTGAAAACCCTTGAAGAGGAAGTATAGTATGATCAAGATAGGTATTTTGGGTGTTGGCACAGTCGGAAAGAGTGTTGCAAAGATACTTGAGTCCAATACCGATATTATCGAAGCACGTGCAGGTAAAAAGATTGCTGTAAAATCTGGTGCAGTTCGCAATCTTTCTAAGAGACGTGAGGTCTCCATTGTGCTTACAGATGACCCCTTTGAGGTAGTTAATGATCCTGAAATAGATATTGTCGTTGAACTAATGGGTGGTGTGGATGAGCCCTATGCATTAGTCAAAAAGGCATTAGAAAATGGTAAGGCTGTTGTGACTGCCAATAAAGCACTACTTGCCTACCATCGCTATGAATTGCAAGAAATTGCAGGCGATATCCCGCTGATGTATGAGGCAAGTACAGCAGGAGGTATCCCTGTGATTGGCGCACTTCGTACAGGACTAGCAGCTAACCATATCGATTCCATTCAGGGGATTATGAATGGTACCTGTAACTATATGCTTACTAAAATGATAGGCGAGGGTGCACAGTATGACGAAATTCTCAAAGAGGCACAAGAGCTTGGCTATGCTGAAGCTGATCCAACCTTTGATGTGGGTGGTTTCGATGCTTCTCATAAGCTACTCATTTTGGCAAGTATTGCATATGGAATTGATGCTAAGCCTGAAGATATTCTGATTGAAGGAATTGAGAATATCACTCAGACCGATGTGGCATTTGCTAAAGAGTTTGGCTATGAGATAAAACTACTTGGTATTGCCAAGAAAGTAGGTGATGGGGTAGAGCTCCGTGTGCATGCGACAATGATTCCAAGTGAAAGTATGATTGCCAAAGTTGATGGTGTGATGAATGCTGTAACGGTAGTGGGTGACTGTGTAGGCGAGACGATGTATTATGGTCCAGGTGCTGGTGGTGATGCAACAGCTTCTGCAGTGATTGCTGATATTGTAGATATTGTTCGTGGAAATCAGGGACCAATGCTTGGCTACAAAAAAGGGCTTGAGAGTGGCTTGAAATTACTTTCTAAAGAGCAGATCGTTACCCAATATTATCTACGTATGGAAGTTGATGATCAAAGTGGTGTACTAGCAACCATCACGTCTAAGCTTGGGGAGTTTGATATCTCTATTGAGTCAATGTTGCAACAGCCTATAGATAAGAATGGTGTGGCAACCTTACTCTTTACAACACACAAGACACAAGAGAATAAGATGCAAAAGGCAATCAAGGCACTTGAGTCCCTTACTGTTGTAAATGGAAGTATTGCAATGATGCGGATAGAGAAGTAGATACGCTTCAATCCAATAATTTTCTATCTTATGCTTTACCCCCCCTACAGCTACATGGGTATAAATCATTATTTCTTTACATTTTAACTTATAACTCTTGTATGGTTACCAACACACATTAAAGTACCCCCAACAAGAGATAGGAAAACTACTTATTTAAAGGCTACTACTACGTCTTTGAACAATCATTACTATAGATAAATCTTTATTCTACTATATTGACAAATATTTGACTCGAACCATTATGGATCTTACTTCAACCATAGAAATACAGCTAAGACTATACTTGTAGAGATTTACTACGAAAAGATACTACAGGATATTTCAAAGTAAGTACCATGATCAACGAGGTACTATGCAAATATATAACCAAAGAGATGGATAGGTATCATTTTCCTCAGTTTCCTACGCTATATAACGCAAATGGAAGTATTGTGATAACGTGAACAAGAGAAAGGTCTTAGTATATTAGACTGTTTTATTAAAAATATTTATTATGTTAAATACTGTTTTTTTAAGTAAATAAGTGATATGATTAGGAGGAAATTTAATTTAAAAACTTGGAGGAAAAAATGAAAAAATTAAACTTATTTATATCAAGCTTGGTTGCAGTATTGACTTTAGGGTTTACAGGTTGTGGTTCATCTAGTGGAAATGACACAAGTAGTTTATCATTCCCGTCTGATGCAAAAGTTGCTAAACCAACCATTGAAAATGGGGAAAAGGTTAAAAAGGTAACTACAATCAATCAATCAAGGGCAGTACCTGGGTTCAGTAGCAGTGGGGGCAATGTAAAATCACATACAGAAAAATTAAAAGCACGTAAGGAGAAGATGTCCAAGGAAATGCTGGCATACACCCAGAAGGATACCGATATGCAACCGTATGCTTCAGATACTGAAGCAGTAAGCGTAACAGAGGAATGCACTGGAGGTGGAACATTAAGTTATAGCGGTAATGGAAATCTCAGTGGAGCTGCAAACCTTACATATGCAGCAAACAATTGTGTTGAAGGAAATATGAAATTAAATGGTCATGTACATATAACTGTCAGTAACCTTGATGAAAATTCTAAGAACTTTAAAGATTACACTATAAGATATATAACTGATTTTACGGCGACAGACCTATATGAAAACTCATCTGAAAAAATTTCACCTGATAGTCATATGGAAATACATGTCACTAAATTTAAAATTTCTGGAGAGATAGAAGAATATACATTAGGAACATCAATACAAGCAACAAAGGGTACTGAATTTTATGGGCTAAAAGATTGTATATTTCAAGTTAAAGAAACCAATGACACAGAAGAGATGTATCAAACCACAGGAAAAGTTTATATTGATAACTTAGATTTATATGTTGAATATGATACAAGCTATGATATGTCTAAAACCCCATTTGTATTTAACAAAGATACAGGCGAGTTACTAAGTGGTAAAGCAATATACAAGATGGATGGTAATGGAAAAGTTAAAGTTGTTGTTGAAGGAAACAGAAAAAGAACTTATGTAGATACTGATGGTGATGGGACATATGAGTTGAGTGAATAGAAGATTGAATCTATTTACTCAAAAATAGATGGGCAGAAGCCTTTAAGAGGGGAGTGTAATAAATTCTGTGTCAACACTTAATTTGAAGCGCTACCGACATTATAGTCCCAAAGTGTTCTCAAATTGATGAAACTCTCTTTTCTCTTTTGCTTCTGCATATTCAAAAAAATTAGAAAATACTTGTTGTGATTCTTCAACTATAGCACCAACATTAAAGCCATAGTCTATACTGTCGCTAAACAATTCGTACACATCTTCTACATATTCAAGAGTAGCAGTTGCTGAAACTCTAGATTCTATTCCATCAAATGTATGGTTGGTATCTAGTGTAATTTCCCCAATAATACCACCATATTTAACAATGTTATTTGAAAGAAGAAACTTATTCAAAAAATTCTTTTCGTTTGTGTAGAGGTTATAATTATCCCAAAATCCCATATGTTTTCCTTGTTGTGCTTGAATATTATTATTTATAACCTTGGATTCTTTATAATCAATTTTTTCAATAAAAGTATATTAGTAGATTTAAGTATTATAAATATATAATATATTATCGATAATCGATAATATAAAAGGATTTTTTAAATGATTGATATACAAAAAGTTCCACTCAAAGAGAAAATAGCTTCTGTACTTATGCAACGTATCATTGATGGTGACATTGTTGCAGGTCAAAAGCTTAAAGAATCACATCTTGCAAAAGAATTTGGTGTCTCTCAAGCACCAGTACGAGAAGCGATGATACTCTTAACTGCCCAAGGGATATTAGAATACATACCAAATGTTGGTACCCGTGTGAAGTCATACAGCAAAGAAGAGACTATTGAGATATATGAAGTCAGAGAAGCATTGGAACTTTATGCTGCGCAAACCATTGAGAAGTTTGGACAACTATCCAATCTAAAGCAGATGTATCACAAAATGCTAGAAGCAGCTAAGAAAAAAGATATTCATCAGTTTGTGGAGTATGATCAGTTTTTTCATGAGCTATTAGTCCAAAATAGGGACAATAACCTTGTGGTAAAACTTTGGAGAGAGCAATATACAAAATCTTCTGTACAAAATATCGTTAAAGGCTTTGAGTCTACACTAGAAGATATAGTAAAAATGCACCAGCCTATCATAGAAGCTATAGAAAAGAAATCGACAGATGCTTACATCAAAGCGATTCATCATCATTATGAAGTCATTATCGCAAATATAAAGGAGGATACATGAGTGCAAGACAGACCATCATAGAAGATTTATTATGGAGATATACATGTAAAAAATATAATCCAAGCAAGCGAATACCCAAAGAAGATCTGGATATTTTCTACGAGGCACTGCGGCTCTCTGCATCCTCCATCAACTCCCAGCCGTGGCGATTTGTAGTCATAGAGAGCAGTGAGGCAAGAGAGAGAATGGTAAAGACATTCGCAGAGAAATATCTGTTTAACTTGCCCCATATTCATGATGCTTCACAGATCATTCTATTTGCATACAATCCCCACTACAGACGAGAGGATTATGTCAAGATTGTAGATAAAGGTATTGAAGACGGCCGCACCAAACCAGAGGGGAGAGAAAAAGCCTTTAGCAGTTTTTTCTTTGCAGAGCTTAACACTAATGAAAATGGCTTTAATGGGAACTGGACCAAAGCACAACTCTATATCGCTCTGGGAAATTCCCTGCATACGCTGGCACGCCTTAAAATCGATTCTACGCCACTCGAAGGGATCGATATAGAGCGTGTCAATAAGGAATTTGCCAAAGAGTTCGATGGCTATCAGTGTGATGTTGTATTGGCAATTGGATACCGAAATGGAAAAGAGGACTATAACGCTGCACTTCCAAAATCACGCAGAAAAATGGAAGATATTATTACACACATATAAAGGATACAAAATGAATATACTCGTAGTAACAGGTGGATACTCCATCTTTGATGCAAAAGGACAACTCAACGGATTTTTAGCACATTTAACAGAGAAAAATTTAAGTGCCAAAGGGCATAAGGTTAAATTTTCGGATACCACCAGAGAGAATTATAATGTCAACCGAGAGGTGGACAAACTGCTTTGGGCAGATACCGTTATATATATTACACCAATCATGTGGTTCAATATGCCAGCCCCTATGGTGGAGTGGTTGGACAAAGTACTCTTGTATGAAAAGACCTTTGTTATTACCGAAGAATATGGAGAGGGTGGGCTGATACCGGCAGAGAACTTTATGATAGTAGCCACATCCAATATGAAAAACTCGGATCTGGGCAAAGGATATGTTATGAAAGATACCCTCCATATAGATGGGGTACTGCAACCGCTTATCATGACAAATAATTATCTGAGTATCCGTAACCAGATATCAACCTTTCATGCAGGTGATGTGATAGCTGGCGACACCTCATGGATAGAGGGTGCCTACATAAAGCATCTAGATGAGCATTTTAAGTAGACATATAGAACTTGTAAATAGCACTTAAATAGATTTATGTATTGAAATGATGTAGCACACTACCAAGTGTTACTGAAAGGAAAAATGTAGATAAAGTCATTCATACTACAGAACTTGGTATGCATTATGAGCCATATGCCTTATGGGGAGTTCCCGAATATGTATCAGACAAACTGGTATCTGTTGAAGATCTGTGCAAACCTGAAATACTGGACAAGATGGTAATGATGATTCAAGGTATTGGTTTGGGTGCAGGCATTACCCGTTTTTCTATGGAAATGATGAAGCAGTATGGACTGGAAAATGCCGGATACCGTTTTTATAGAGGAACACAAGAAGAGTGCATTGCAGTCTTTGAGGGTGCCGTTAAAGAAAAGAAATGGGTTGTTGTGCCACTTTGGCATCCGCAATTTCTTCATGATATCTACAAAATACGGGAACTAAAAGACCCAAAAGGTTTACTTGGAGGAAGAGATCGTGCAGTGTTATTAGCCAATACAGAACATCTTCATGCTCTTTTTTCCAAAGAAGAGATTGTGGTGCTGGATAACATTAAAATGACCAATGCCATTATCTCACATTTGGATTATCAAATCAACAGAGATGATAAAACACCATATCAGGCAGCAAAAGAGTGGTTTGATAACACAGCAGAGTGCCAGCAATGGTTTAAACAATTTCAAGGAGAATCAAAATGACGAATACAACAAAAATAATAACGACACTATGTGCTTTAAGCGTACTTTCTTTGGCAGAGGTATTGCCTCTACCAAAAGTAGACACTCTAAAGAGTGTTACAAAAGAAGATAAGGTACTTATAGATGTGGCTAGAACCTACGCTGCATTTTGGGATACCGGAGAAGAAAAATATGCTAAAAAAGCTTTAGCCAAAGACTTTATAGACCTAAATCTGCCAAAAGGCAGAAAACAAGGCATACAAGGACCTCTGGATGCATCTAAATGGTTTCGATCTGTAGTGCCTGACCTTAAAGCAGAAATCAAGGAACTCATTGTCGGAGGAGATACGGTTGTCTCACGCCTTAACTTTACAGGTCACTTCAAAGGAAAGTTTCACAACACACAAGGAAAGGGACAGCTTATTGATTTTGATGCTGTAGATATATATACTATAAAAAATGGGAAAATTAAGACCAATTGGCACCTAGAAGACATACAAACACTTTTGTCTCAACTTAATAACCCCCATGTAAACAAAAATTTTAAACTTAGCAGTACAACGATTAAGGACGGCGGCAAGGTTGACCCCCAACACTATTGGAATCAATTTGGATGTTCAGGTGACAATACCCGTCCGGAACTACGCTGGGAGGGTGTACCAAAAGATGCCAAATCTTTGGCTATTACATTTTATGACAAGGATGCGCCTACGGGGAGTGGTTTTTGGCATTGGATAGCCTATGACATTCCTGTAAATACCACAAAGCTAGACAGCGCAAGCCTTCCTGAAGGTACTAAAGAGGGGAAAACAGATATGGACAAAGCGGGATTTTTTGCGCCATGTCCACCTCCTGGACGCATACATACATACACTTTTACCCTGCATGCTATGGATGTAGATAAGCTTGATGTACCCAAGGGTGTATCTGGAGCAGTGACACGATTTTACATAGAAAATCATACAATAGACAAGGCCACACTCAGTGCAACAGCAGGGCCGAGGAAATAGGCAGGAGATAGTGCATGAAAAGATTATTATGTAGTTTAAGTATCGTGTTGTTTTTTCCTGTAATACAATATGCCAAGCCAGTAGAGATGGAAATATATGCTAAAGTAGATCAGGCTGTTGGCAATATTGCCTATACATACAAAGGAGAATTGGTCTACAGTAACCATCCCTTCTATGCACCAAAAATTCGCGTCATGCACTATGATGCGAAGACAAAAAACAACACCTTATCCAAATCTTGCATGGAATACACCTAGAAAATCTGATGACCTTTGGTTTGACTCAGTACTTGGTATTCGAAATGATAGCAAGGGAGTGATCTGGATACTGGATATGGGACAAAGAGAGGGATTGACACCTAAAATAGTGGGTTGGAACACACATACTGATTCACTTGAACAAATATACTATATTCCTAAACCGGCAAGTGTTGAGACTTCACAGCTTAATGATTTTCTCATTGATGAGATGCATGGTGTATTTATTATTGCTGATGAGGATATTGGTTGTGGTCAATCAAGGTTTGGATGCTGGCAATGTTATGTTGTACGTGATAATGACAAAAGTTTAGATGGCTTAATGAAGAGTGGTTATGAAAATATTGAACTTTATAAAAAATATAGAGAGCAATATTGGAATTTTACACAGTTAGGTTGGGAAAACACTAGAGATGTATATTCGCATAGAACACAACAACGAGAATATTTTGATGCAAAATACAATCGTGATGGTATGACTAAACCAAAAGGTGTAATGTTAAAAGCAAGAAAGCATTTTTTTGTTGAGTTATTAAAACTAAATGCAAAACTAGATTATGATATTATTTATGCTAACGAGATTCATTTAATTCAAGAACGTTGGTTGTAAGAAGGAGACCTAGAGTTAAATACATTTAAGGAAGCTAGCAAATTTGGTATTAAAATTCCAATAGAATTAAAACATGAAATATATATAAGAAGAAAAATGGCAAAAGATTTCTATCTTCATCTGTTTTTCCTTCTGTGTTCAATATTTTATCTAATTGACACAGAATTATTTACAGTCCCCTTAAGAGGGAATTATGGACGAGAAAATTTTCTCTTATGGGATTAGCTTAGATAGGCAGTACTCTAATGCTTGAGTCAAGCTTCTCTTTGAGGATGTTCTCGATAGCAAAGAGTGTTCCAGTAGAAGCACTAGCGCAACCATTACAGGCACCAAGATAGCGGATATAAATATCAATATGCTCTTCATTATCTTTAATGTCGAGAATCTCCATATCTCCACCATCCATAATAAGCATTTGGCGGATATTTTCATCAATAACCTTGTCAACGGCTTTAATTTTTTGAACAATGGTCATAGATTTGAAATTGCCCGATCCATTGCTAAGTGTTGCGGCATTTGCTATTTTCTCTTTTTCATACTCTTCAAGTAGGTCAACAAGGTAGATATCTTTCTCTTCGTGACCACCTGGCTTGATACATGATTTACAGAAAGCACCCGCTTTGGTATAGTCGGTAATCTGCTCTACTGTGGTTAAGTCATTTAGTCGGATTACTTCTCGCAAAGTAGAGAGGCTAACACGTGCACATTCGCAGACAATAATCTCTTCTTCAAAAGAGTCAATGTCAACACCCTTATACTGTGCTGCTGCTTTTTTGATAACATCGTATGCCATGACTGAGCAATGCATTTTTTGTGGTGGAACAGCTGGGACATTAGGTTCATCGCGCATTGCTTTCTCGACATCAATATTGGTAATTTTGATTGCCTCATCAACAGTTTTGCCTCTACAAAGTTCTGCCATTGTGTCTGAAGAGGCGATCGCAGTACCACAACCGAAGCTTTTGAACTTTGATTCTTTGATAACATCAGTTTTGGTATCTACTGCCCAGTAGAGCCGTACCGCATCTCCACAACTTTCTGCACCAAAATCAGCAACAATCAGTTTTGCACCCATTGCTTCAGCTTCTTTTTCAGTAATCTCTCCCATATTCTTAGGGTTATTCATTAGCTCTGTAACTTTATTGCTATACTCATCCCAGATGGTACCGCCAACTAGATTGTCTATTCCCATTTTCTATCCTTTTTTCATATACTTTTTATTCTACTCATTGTGCTTCTTGCCGTGAAATAAGATTAGTGGTGTGCATTCAGTCCACTCTCATGCCCTTGGGGTGCATAAGCATAGGAGCTAGAGATACCCCTGAGTCGCTCTACAGCCTTTTTAACTATTTTAAGTGTATAGTCCAATTCTTCTTGTGTTGTGTAGCGACTTAGTGAGAATCGGATGGCAGTATGTGCTAGGTCTTCTGCTGCACCGATAGCCTCCATAACTGAGTTAGCTTCAAGATCTTCACTCGCACAGGCACTTCCTGTACTTGCTGCAATACCAGCACGATTAAGGTCCCATAACATTGCTTCACCTTCAATTCCTCTAAAAGAGATCAATGTGGTATTGGGGGTACGTTTATTTCTTGGTGTTACCACAAAGGTATCAGAAATCTCAAGTAGTGCATTTTCGAACTCATCTCGCATCTCTTTAACCTCACTCATCTCAAAATCAAGTGCATCGATTGCTTGTTCCATGGCCTTTCCCATACCAATAATGCCAGCAACATTAAGTGTACCGGAGCGGTAGCCACCCATTTGGGAACCTCCATGAAAATATGGTGTAAGCTCTTTGCCTTTTTTGATATAGAGTGCACCAACCCCTTTTGGTCCATGGAACTTATGTGCCGAAAAAGTGAGGTAGTCAACATTCATTTTTTGTACATCTACTGATACTTTTCCAATTGCCTGAACAGCATCGGTATGAAATGGTACCCCAAGTTCTGCACAGATATCTCCTATCTCGCAGACGGGGAAAATGGCACCAGTTTCATTGTTTGCCCACATCATGGACACCAATGCAGTTTTGTCAGTAATTACCTCCCTGAGTTTCTCTGGTTCCACAAGACCCTCATGGTTGATTGGAAGATAGGTGACCTTGCAGCCCATACTTTCTATCCACTTGGCAGTAGCAATGACAGAAGGATGTTCTACCTCAGAAATAATAATATGGTTCTTTTTTCCCGTAAGTATCTGCTCAAAGTAGATACTTTTAAGTACCCAATTGTTGCTCTCTGTCGCACAAGAGGTGATAACGACACTGTCTTCTTTAGAGGCATGAATACCAGCATAAATCTTCTCCATTGCCATTTTAATTGCAGGGTGTGTTTCACTGGCAAAAGAGTGTAATGAATTAGGGTTTCCATATTTCTGCACAAAGTAGGGTTCCATCTCTGCAAAGACGTGTGGATCGACAATGGTTGTAGCATTGTTGTCTAGATAAACTCGCATAAAATTCCTTTGAGAACGATTCTCATTTTAACTGAGACTAATTTAGTCCGAATTGATTTTCTGCATCATACGCTATTTTGCTTAAATTGAGATAAAAAAACGTTTCAAAGGAAGAAAAAAGTCTTCTTGCAAGTGCCACCTTCTTAAAAATTTGAAGGTGTTGGTGTATTGATAAGGTTATAGAACTCATTGCGTGTACGTTCATCTTTTTTGAAGAGTCCTCGAAGTGCAGAAGAGACAGTTGTAGAGTTAATTTTCTGTACACCACGCATCTCCATACACATATGGCGTGCATGGAGTACAACTGCTACTCCTTTAGGCTTAATGGTTTCTACAATAGCATCAGCAATCTGTTCGGTCATCTGCTCCTGTATCTGTAGTCGCCTTGCGTAAACATTGACGATACGTGGTATTTTACTTAAACCCACAACCTTGCCATTGGGAATGTATGCTACATGTGCCCGTCCAATGATGGGTAGCATATGGTGCTCGCACATTGAATAAAATTCAATATCACGCACTAACACCATCTCGTTGTTGCTGGTAGAGAAGAGTGCTTGGTTGAGGATCTCTTTTGGATCTTGATGGTACCCTTCTGTTAAAAATTTTAATGCTTTAGCAACACGATTTGGGGTCTTAAGTAGACCTTCACGCTCAGGATCTTCCCCTAGCAACTTCAATACTTTGGTGATTGCTTCTTCAAACTCTTGGTCTTGACTCATTCTGTACCTTTAAAATAAAAAGTTTTTTCACAAGAAAGCATACCAAAACTATCTGCTATTCGCTATTAATTATTTACTGTGTGTAACTTGATGATAGGTCAAAAGTTTGATAATATGTTTAAATTAGAAACTGTTTTCTAGGTTTTTTTATTAGTGTATATAATTGATTATGACCACCTATTGATAATCATGCATATAAAATTATATTTAACAATCAATCACACTTGATCAACTAGTTTCAATGGTCGGAGTGACAGGACTTGAACCTGCGACCTCTACCACCCCAAGGTAGCGCGCTAGCCAGACTGCGCCACACCCCGATACTTTTAAGAGAGTGTGATTATAGAGTATCAAAACTTAAGCCTCCTTTGCCTGTATGATTCATTCGTGTCCCTCATTTCTTTTTGATATAATGATGCGATTATAAGCCAAAGGATTCATGTTGCGCTCTTCTATTACGCAAACAAAGCTAATTTTATACGCATCACTCTTTTTTGTCCTTTTTGATAATTATGAGTTTTTTCATCAAGTAATAACCATTTACCAACCTACAGGTACCAACATAATCTATATAATTTCTACTGCTGTTGTACTTTTTGCTCTTTTAAATCTCTTCTTTCATATTGTAAGCGCCAAGTATGTTACCAAGCCTTTGATGATTGTCTTGTTATTGATTTCATCAGTTACTGGTTACTTTATGAATACATATCATATTGTGATTGATGAAGAGATGATTAGAAATGCATTGCAGACAAATGTCTCTGAGGCTTCTGACCTATGGAGTTTTTGGCTTTTTTTATATCTATTTTTTCTTGGCATAATACCTTCTGTTTGGGTCTATCGCGTTAAGATACATTACCGCTCTTGGAAAGCAGAAATAGTCTCAAAACTCAAAATGAGTATTCTATTTTTAGTACTTATTGTAGTGACCGTGACAGGATTTGGAAAGTTTTATACCTCTTTTTTTCGAGAACATAAAATTTTACGTTTCTATACAAACCCTCCATTCTGGATGGATTGTCTGCGTATCTACTTTACACAAACCTACTTTACGCAAACTCCTACATTAAAGTTGATGGGAAAAGATGCAACAATAGATGACCAAAACCTCTCCCGAAAACTAGTGATTGTAGTTGTAGGAGAAGCGGCAAGGGCAGACCACTTTAGTATCAATGGATACCAAAGACCAACAACACCACTTTTGGAAAATGAGCATATCATTAACTATCCATATATGTATTCATGCGCAACTTCAACTGCACAGTCTGTGCCTTGTATGTTTTCTTATTTTACGCATAGTGAGTATGATTATACAAAAGCATACTATACAGAAAATATATTAGATATTTTGAACCATACTAAGAAGGTAGCCATTTTATGGAGAGACAACAACTCAAATTCTAAAGGTGTCGCATTACGTGTTCGGTATGAAAATTTTAGAATACCCAAAAATAATCCTAAATGTGATGGAGAGTGTCGAGATGTAGGCATGTTGAGTGGACTTCAAGCATATATTGAGGCAAACAAAGACAAACATATTCTTATTGTACTACACCAAATGGGGAACCATGGTCCAGCATATTACAAACGGTCACCCCAAAGGAGCAAGAAGTTTATGCCCGAGTGTATGACCAATCAGCTTGAACAGTGTGAACGTCAAGGAATTATCAATGCCTATGATAATGCGTTGCATTATACGGATATATTTTTAAGTCAGACGATTGCTCTTGCCAAAAAGTACCCAGATAAAGAGGTTGCAGTTATCTATATGAGTGATCATGGTGAGAGCCTTGGAGAAAGTGGTATCTACTTACATGGACTGCCTTATTTTATTGCGCCCGATGCACAAAAGCATATTGGTGCTTTTATTTGGTTAAACCATACTTTACGTAAGAAATTAGCACACATAAAAGATCCACAACAGACACGCTCGCATGATTATCTCTTTCATACATTACTGGGGCTTTTTGATGTTCGTACATCTGTGTATGATGTTTCGCTCGACCTACTCCATAAAGGAAAAGAGAAATGAGGCAAAATATACGCTATATACTGAAATACATAATAACACCACTGTTTTCGCTGATACTTTTATGGTTTTCTTACCTATATATTTATGGAAATATACATCAAGTAAATCGAGACCTTTACCGGTCTGCACAATTGTATCAATTTAATATGCCCTATTATTTTACAAAATATCATATTCGCACGGTTATTAATCTAAGAGGTTCAGCACCACAAAAGCAATGGTATCAAAATGAGATACGTTTTTGTAAAGAACACAATATTACACATATTGATTTTGGTATTAGTGATAGAAAAGTGGTTGATATCTCTACGATGCATCATCTTGTTTCCTTAATGCAGAAGGCTAAAAAACCGTTGCTTGTGCATTGCAAAGCAGGTGCAGACCGTACATCCTTGGCTTCTGCTCTGTATCGTTATGCCATAGAACATGATATTGGTGCATATAAACAGATTTCATTCAAGTATGGACACTTCCCATATCTTGGGTCTCCAACAGTTGCAATGGATAAAAGTTTTAACATCTATATCCAGCACTTTCCACTAAAGGAAACTGATGTCTCTTCTAAAATACGTTAAAAATCCCATTTCCCCTTTTGTGTATATTGTGGCTTCTGTCATCTCTACCGTTTTACTCTATCATTACCCTCTTTTTATTTTTGTGAGTCAGCATATTGCTCTCAATCTGAATGGAATACTTATATTGTTAAGTGTTTTGGTTGCTCTTTTGAGTGTAGAGTTGTTTCTTTTCTTACTCTTTGGAGCCATACTTGGAAAGTGGTTTCGATATTTTAATGCATTGCAGTTTATAACAAATGCTATTGCATTTTACTTTATTGTCACATATCATACTATTCTAGATCGCACCATGATGGGAAATGTTTTTAATACCAACTTTCAAGAGAGTAGTAGCTATTTTGGTATTAGCCCATTAGTCTATCTTGTTGTTTTGGGTATTGTTCCAGCATGGATCGCACTTAAGGTTTCTGTTTCTAAGCCCTATTTGAGAGTACGCTTGACTGCTTCAGCATTGGCAAGTTTGAGTGTGGGTATTGTTTTTTTATATTTGAATTCATCAGCATGGTTATGGTTTGATAAATATGCTAAATATATTGGTGGCCTTACACTTCCTTGGTCCTATAGTATCAATGCAATACGCCATAAACTTAAAGAGGCAAAAAAGAATAAAGAGTATCTCAAACTTTCAGATGCTATTATTACAACAGACTCCTCTATGATTGTTGTCCTTGTTATTGGAGAGTCAGCACGTGCGCAGAACTTTTCACTTTATGGGTATCATCGTAAAACTAATCCAAAATTAGAAAAAGTGAATAATTTAATCGTTGTTCCAAATACCTATGCAGCAGCCACATACACAACTGCATCAGTCAGTGCAATGCTCTCTGTTTCAGGTAGTACTTTTGACAGTTATGAGCCTT
The DNA here is from genome assembly GCA_020525365.1 of Sulfurovum sp. Classification (NCBI taxonomy): domain Bacteria; kingdom Pseudomonadati; phylum Campylobacterota; class Epsilonproteobacteria; order Campylobacterales; family Sulfurovaceae; genus Sulfurovum; species Sulfurovum sp. The sequence goes on from JAIZOF010000001.1 coordinate 357,348, forward strand.
TGCCAAATTATCTTCAGCGTAATGGGATTCATGTTGTATGGCGTTCTACCAATTGGGGCGAACCAACCTTGAAAGTTGCAAAGGTAGAGCGAAGATCTGATTTGAAGCAATGGTGTCATTCAAATGAGTGCGATTATGATGGCATATTGCTTGCAGGAATTGAGGATGAGATTAGACAAATTTCATCTAAGAAGATCTTTATTGTGTTGCATACATCTGGGAGCCATGGACCAACATACTATCAAAAATATCCAAAACAGTTTACACGCTTTACTCCTGAGTGCAAAAGTGTTAATCTCCAAGAGTGTAGCCAAAATTCGTTGATAAATGCTTACGATAATACCATTTTCTATACTGACCATTTTTTAACAACATTGATTGGTAAATTAAAAAAGATAGGCAAGCCCACACTAATGCTCTACTTGTCTGACCATGGAGAGAGTCTCGGTGAATACCATTTTTATTTACATGGCACACCCTACGCTATTGCACCCGAGTTTCAAAAGAAGATACCATTTCTTGTTTATGAATCCCCATCTTTTTTAGTGCAAAAAAAACTTCAGACTCCCTATCTGAAGAAGCGAGAACGTTATGGTGATGAGATAATCTTCCATACGGTTCTTGGTGCATTCGATCTTAATACTAGTATCTATGATCCAAAATTAGATATTTTACAACCTTAATTTAACACTTTTGAAGATCGATAGTGCGATACTCTGTACCCATTAAGTCGCAAGCATGTTTGGTAATATTTTGGACACTAAATCCAAATTTTTCAAAGAGTTTTCCTGCTGGTGCAGAAGCACCAAAACTTTCCATACCAAGCACATCATCTGCATAGCGGTAATATTCTGTTGCTGTTGCTGCTTCAACTGCCATCACTTTGGTTTTAGGATCAATGACTGTTGTTTTGTAGTTACTATCTTGTTCATTGAAAAGGTCAAGACATGGTATAGAGACAACATTGGTTTTGATACCAAGTGCTTCTAGGTGACATGCTGCTTGTAGGCACGGCATTAGTTCTGAGCCACTTGCCATCAGTGTGAGTGTTGCCCCTTCACGTTTTTTAACAATATAGCCACCACGGGATGGTTTGCCAAAATCTCTTTTTGGTTTGAGGGTTTTGAGCTTCTGGCGGCTGAGCACAAAAGCACTTGGTGCATTCATTTGAAGTGCTGTTTTCCATGCTTCAATATTCTCCGTTGCATCTGCAGGTCTCCACACATAGAAGTTTGGAAGCATTCTGAATTGAGAAAGATGTTCGATTGGCTCATGAGTTGGACCATCCTCTCCTACGCCAATACTGTCATGTGTCCAGACAAAAAATCGCTTAATGCCCGTCAGTGCTGCAATTCTTGCTGAAGGCTTGAGATAATCAGAAAAGACAAAAAAAGTTGCATCAAATGGAATAGTTGTACCATAAAGTCCAATAGCATTAGTGATTGCTGCCATTGCATGTTCACGGATACCAAAATGTAAATTTTTCCCTTTGGGAAAATTACCCATATTTTTAAGTTCAGTCTTGTTGCTTGGAGCAAGGTCTGCGGAACCACCAAGGAATCCCGGTATTGCTTTGGCAATAGCATTAAGAATCATACCATTAGAGTCACGAGTTGCTACCTCAGCCATATTGGAAAAGTCAGGATATTCAATCGTGCAGAAGTCTGGGTTAAGTAATTTGTCTAGTGCTACATTTTGTTCAACAAGTGGTGCCTCTTTCTGTCTATGTATCCACTCTTTTTCAGCCAATTCACCTTGTTCTATAGTGCATCTAAATCGCAATAGTACATCTTCTGGGACTTGAAATGTCTTATCGGGGTCAAATCCTTCCTTTTGTTTAGAGGCACGAATAATCTCTTCACCTAATGGTGCCCCATGTGTATGGTGTGTTCCTTCCAGCTCTCCTGCCCCTTTTCCAATGATGGTATTGGCAATAATAATAGTCGGCTTATCTGCTTTTTTAGCTGTGATAAGTGCCTTATTAATTTGATCATAGCAATGCCCATTTATTTTGAGTACGTTCCAATTTTGTGCCTCAAAACGTTTAGCAACATCTTCGCTCCATGCGATGTTGGTGTTGCCTTCAATAGTGATTTCATTGGAATCATATATGAGAATAAGGTCTTTGAGTTTCAGGTGTCCTGCCAAAGCACATGCTTCATAGCTTATCCCTTCTTGCAAATCACCATCACCACAAAGACAGTAAACTTTATGATCAATTAGTTCACAGGTTTCTGAGTTTACTTGTATTTTGGTGAAGGCTTCTGCTATTGCAAAACCAACAGCATTGGCAACCCCCTGTCCAAGTGGTCCAGTTGTAATTTCTATACCTGATGTATGCCCATATTCAGGATGTCCCGGTGTTTTAGAGTCAAGTTGACGAAAATTTTTAAGATCATCAAGAGAGAGGTCATAACCCCATAAATGTAACAAAGAATAGATGAGTCCTGTCCCATGTCCACCAGAGAAGACTAGGCGATCGCGGTTGAGCCACTTAGGATTTTTGGGGTTGTGATTAAGGTGCTCGCTTAAAATCACTGCAATATCAGCAAGTCCCATTGGTGCACCAGGGTGTCCAGAGTTTGCCTTTTGTACCATATCTGCTGCTAAAAAACGGATGGTATTTGCCATTTTTTTACGCATCTGATTCTCTTCTGTCATTACTTTCATACTATTGTATCCTTTGTTGGTGTCTATATAGATATTGTTCCAATAGGAGGCTTAGTGCCTCTTGTAGCTGTGGATCAAATGACTCAAGTTGTCTTTGTAAATCTTTTGCCAATGTATCTGCCTCTGTTATGGTTTTCTCTAGTCCTAAAAGATTGACAAAGTTATTTTTATCACAGTCATTACCTGTTGTTTTTCCTGCTTGGGTTTCACTCTGAGTCTTATCTATGATATCATCTTGTATCTGAAAAAGCAGTCCCAAATCAATACCAAAATTATATAATATTTGCTGTGTATCTGTATGGAGATGTGCAATAACCGCCCCCATTTGAAGACTTGCTGCAATCAGCTTGGCTGTCTTGTTGCGATGTAGTGTTTTTACTTCCTCAATATTTAGGGGTTTGTTTTCAAAATAACAATCAATCGCTTGTCCTAATACCATTCCCTGAGATCCCCCATTACATGCTAGTAGCTCAACTAGTTTAATTTTTATATCTTCACGAAGTGGGGCTTTGGCAATATACAAAAAAGCATCAGAGTTAAGTGCATCACCTACAAGAATTGCCGTTGCTTCATCAAAGCGTTTGTGTAAAGTTTGATGACCACGACGTAAGCTAGCATTGTCCATTGCTGGGAGATCATCATGAATGAGTGAATAGGTATGAAACATCTCTATTGCTAGTGCAACTGGTAGTGCAGAGTTGTAAAGCATAGGTTCGTAAGTATCAACGATCTTTAGTAGCAACATAGGACGAAAACGTTTCCCTCCTGCTTGAAGCATTGCACCTAGTGCCTCTTTATAGACTGAATGAAAACTGTTTATTTTAGGCAGGTTTTGGGATAAATAGGCTTCAAATCTCTGCATTTGGGCTCGCTCTATGAGTAGTTACGAAATTATATCGAATTACGATAAAATAAGTACATGGAACGAAAAGTGCAATACACGATGATAAAATGGTTTAGATATATTGTAGCCATATCTATTGTAAGTATATGGATTTATGTGATGTCTATATTCACTAAATATACTGCCCCCTTTTCAGAAATAGCTCCTTACTGTATGGGAAGTACTATGCTAATTTTTGGTATGCTTATAGGGATATTCAAAGGGCTAGAATATTGGGAGAAGCAGATAAGATAGTGTTAAGTTGCAAGTCTATATAGCTACCTCCTGCTCAACTTTACATTTTTTAGCAATATATTTTAATTGTTCCTCTAGATCATACTTTTCCACATCTACGATTATATCTGCTACTTTTCTGTATGCCTTTTCACGTTCTTTGTAGAGTGCCTTTGCTTTTTTTTCATCAGAAAATAGTGGACGTTTGATAAGTTTTTGTTTACTATTTTTTGCTGTTTTGAGACGATTGTATATCCATTCAAAAGAGGCATCGAGCAATACAACTGTCCCCAGTTTTTTTAAGTTATTTACCTTGTAAAATCCTCCACCACAGGAGATGAATGTTCCTTTTACATGCTGTTCAATCCAATTGGCAGTTAGTTGCTCACATTGACGAAAATATGTCTCACCTTTTTTAGCAAAAATCTTTTTAACCTCTTTACTCTCCTTGGACTCTATAAGGTCATCTGTGTCAATATTGTAAACCCCATATTTTTTAGCAAAAGCACGTGCTGTTGTTCCTTTGCCAACCCCCATAAATCCAATTAGTATAATATTTTTTTTCATTAATACTTATCCCATCTCATCATTAAACCATATTGTATCGGTCAATGATCTTCTTTAGACGTTTTCTTAGATTCTTTAATGCTGCTTCTGCATTCTCTCCTTCTGCCACAAGAGACTCAAATTCGTCAAACTGTATTTTTGCAACCCAGCCTATCTTTGTATGGAGCTTGATACCAACAAAACGCACCTCACCAAAATGTTCTTTTGCCATTCTATGGATACGCGCTATTCTCTGCTCAAGTGTTTTTACTTCTTTTCCCATATCTACTTCCTTCTAATTTGGTGTAATTATAGCACAGCAATAATACAGAATATATTGATGATTGGTATTGGTTTTGGATTAGGTCAATACTGAAGAGGAGTGTTTATACCTTGAGTTTTTGCCATTTTCCTTGTGAAAATACAACCCAAAGCCATATGGCTTTAACAAAAGTATCAAAAATCATTGCAAAATAGACAAACAGAATATAGTGAAAGTAAAAAGAGAGTATAAAAGCTGGGATGATTCGTGCAAACCATAAAGAGATAAGATTAATTTTGAGTGTGCGTTTTGTATCACCTGCGCCACGGAGTGCACCAGAAAGTACAAAATTGAATGCAAGTGGTATCTGAGAAAATCCAACAATGCGCAAATAGAGACTCGCCTCTTCAATGGTTTTGGTATCATCAGTAAAAATCCAGACAATCTCTTCTGGTACAAAGATCATAAAAAATGAGAGAAAAAACATTAACCCTGTTGCATATTTGAGTACCAGTAGCACATCTTCTCTAGCACGCTTCGGGTCCTTAGATCCTAATCCTTGCCCCATCAGTGCCATTGCTGCAATGGTGAATCCAATGCCTGGCATAAAAGCAATTCCTTCTACCCGTAAACCTATTTGGTACCCCGCCATTGCTTCGGTACCGTATTGTGCAATAATGGCTGTAAAGAGCATGAAGCTACCAAAAGTTAAAGCACGTTCAAAAGAAGCAGGTATTCCTACTTTCAGTGCACGTCTAAGTAGATTGTTTGAGTAATGCCAGACCGGGATGTAGGGGGTTTTGCTTTTTAAGTAGAGCCAGAGATAAATCAGTACCTCTATGGCGTTGACAATCACTGTGCCTACTGCGGCCCCCATGACTCCTAATTCTGGAAAGCCAAATTTTCCAAAGATTAGTAGGTAATTGAGTAATACATTGAGCCCAATGGAAAGGAGTTTTACCTTCATTGGGGTCTTGGTGTCACCTGCAGCATTAAGTGCAGAGACGAAAACAAGTTTTACAAAAATAAATGACATCATCCATGTGAGTGTTTGTACATAGTTTTCTCCCAATATGATTACTTCGGAGACTGTGCCAAACCAAATATAGATTTTTGATGCAAAGAAATACCAAATCATCATAGTGGGTAAACTTAAAAAGAAAGCAAAGCGAAGTAGTGTGGAGAGTCCAATAGAGGCACGCTTAATTTGTGCAGCTCCTATAAATCGTGAAAGTAGTGCTGAAGTACCCACATGCAGTACAGTTAGTACGGCAAATATGAACATTAAAGATTGGAGTCCAAGTCCTACTGCTGCTACAGCAAACGCAGAGATTCGCCCGACCATCACAAGATCTGTGACCACTTGCAGCATATCAAGTAGAGAGTTTACCGCAGCAGGCAAAGAGATGCGTAAAATTTTTTGGTGTTTGTGGGGGAAAAATCTTAACATGGTAACACTACTATCTGAAAGAGCATATTGGTAGTAGTTTCATTGTTTTTGTCACTACAATATTGCATCAAAGTACCTTTCTAATTGCTTCAATGAGTATCTCTTTTTCGATTAGTTTTATTGCGGTATTGTATGTGACAAAATCAAGCCCTTTTTTACTGATTCTCTTTTGTACAATGGTTTTGCCACTGTCAAGCTTGGAAGTAACCCAATGTACCGATACCCCACCTTCAGGGTATGTATCATCATAGCTCTTTTTGATAGCATTAAGCCCCTTGTGTCGTGGCAACAGAGAAGGATGAAGATTGATTGCTCGTATCTGTTTGGTAAATAGTGGGGTCAGAATGCGCATAAATCCGGCCAGCACCGTCAGATCAGGTGTATATTTTTTTAGCCACTTTACTACTTCAGTATCAAAAGCTTCACGGGTTTCAAATATTCTTGAATTCACAACCTTAAGAGGAATATTTGCCTCTTTGGCAATAGAGATTCCCTCTGCTTCAGGGTTATTTGTTAATGCAACAACCACCTCTACCTCTTTACCATGTAGGGTTTTTACTATATGAGCAAAATTAGTTCCCTTGCCACTAAAAAGGACTGCGAGTTTTTTCATCTATTTTACAATATATACAGTTTTTCTATTCATGTATGCGATACCTTTGGAAGAATTATATCATACTCTCAAGCATAGAAAGGTTCTCAATTAGGTCTGTTGGCAACATTGCATAGGAAGCACCGTCATATTTCTCTGCAGCTAGTGTCAATGCGAGTGACCCCTGAATGGTAGCTTCCAAACTGGTGTACCCCTGTGCCAGAAGCGAGACAATAAGCCCAGACAGGACATCGCCACTTCCCCCTTTGCTCAGCTTGTTGTTTCCTAGTGGATTGACATAGAGCTTATTCTTTTGCACCATAAGCATATTGGCACCTTTAAGTAGCAGGGTGACATGTGGAAATTTTTTATTAAAACGCCGTACCATATCAAAACGTGTTGACTGTATCTGTGCAACACTTAGAGACTCTCCTGTCAGCTTTTCCCATAGTATAGTAAACTCCTTGGGGTGCGGGGTAATGACTACCTCTCTCTCCTTTTGTGAAAGAATGCCAAGTAGTGCTTCAGAGTAAAAAGCATCGGCATCTAAAACAATAGGAAGACGGGAGTCAATGATATGTTTTTGAAGGAATTCTGCCTCAAAATAGTCACCCAGCCCCATTCCTATTGCTAGTGCAGTAGTATTTTTGGGTACTATATTTTCATGCATTAAAAAAGGTGGCGGAGAGATACTTTTACACGTTACCAACGTAGTCAATCCGACCCCAAAACAGCTTGCTGCCATTGCTGCGATGATCCCCGCTCCCTCCTTCTTGCCACAAAATACTGCTGCATGACCAAAACTACCTTTGTGGGTACTTTTTTGTTTGCGGGAAGGGAGTTTTAGATCGTCACGCTCCAGTACGAAAGTATCGCTGTGAAGTTCATACATTTGACGACTTACGCCCAGATTGGTACAGATGATCTCTCCTGTCACCTCTTTGGTCTCATCAAGATAGAGACTCTCTTTGAGTGCCCCCATCGTCACTGTGACATCTGCTTTGAACGCGAACGGCATCAGCCGACCATCACTCCCTACACCAGTAGGCACATCACAGGAAAGTTTAAAACCTGTTAGTGTATTGAGTTGATGTAGTAATATTTGTGTTGCTTCATCAAGCTCCCTGTTGAGTCCTGCTCCAAAAAGTGCATCGACAATAATATCAGCCTCATGTATTTTATCGCATAGCGTGATACCAAGCTTCAAAGTCCTCTTAAGCTGTAGCTTTGCTATGGGTGAACTTGTACCAAAGGGGACATACAGTGAGACGGTATAATCACTATAAAGTTGACGTGCCAGCACTACTCCGTCACCACCATTGTTCCCCGATCCACAGACAATTAGAATGGTACTTCCTTTGGGAAAGTATTCTCTGATATATGTAGCCATACCCTGTGCAGCATGTTCCATGAGGATGTCTTCGTTCAAATCATATTTGGTATAACAGCGTTTGTCCATTTTATGACAGGATTTGAAAAGTTTTTGCATCATGCTTCTCTTTGTTGGTATGCAGAATGAGGGAATCCGTAATTTATTTGATAGTGTAACATAGGTTTGATTATCTTCCTCTCTTGGTCTATTTGTGAGCTACTTTGAGTCAATAGGTATTGTTATATGTTTTAACTAAATAGTAAAAAATGACAATATGACATATTTTTTTATTATGTATAAAAAAATAATCCATAATTGCATTATGAATACAAAACAATCTAATAAAACACAACAAACTATTAAAATTAAACCTAAAGAAGAGACAATTGTCAATCGACTGTTTTGTGCAACACTCGAAGGAGTCAATGCGCAAGTGGTGGAAGTGGAAGCAACCTTTACCAAGGGATTGCCTGGATTTACTGTAGTAGGATTAGCAAGTTCAGATATTCAGGAGGCAAAAGAGCGAGTTAAGTCAGCACTGCTTGTAAATAATTTTATCTTTCCTCCTTTAAAAATAACAATTGGGCTAAGCCCGTCAGAGATGAAGAAATCGGGTAGTCATTTTGATTTGCCCTTAGCGCTACTCATTGCTTTGAATAGAAAATCATTTGTAGAGGAAGACTTGTATGTTTTTGGAGAGTTGGGGTTAGATGGACGTATTAAGAGCTCTTCAATGCTTTTTCCACTTATTTTGTCACTCAAGGAGCAAGGCAAAATAAAGCGTGCTATGGTACCCAAAGAGGCAATGGCATATCTTAAGCATATCTCAGGAGTAAAATTTATTTCCGTAGAGACACTGAAGGAGGCAATTGCATTAGTTCAGGAAGGAAAGCTTGAAGCACAACAAATAAAATTTTCATATGATGCTAGATCAATTGAGGTAAACAAGGAGAAGTACTACTATAGACAAAAATATATGATAGACTTTAAGGAGATCAAAGGACAGACAGTTGCTAAACGTGCTGCACTTATTGCAGCTTCTGGGATGCATAACTTCTTTATGGAAGGAAATCCTGGTTGCGGCAAAAGTATGATAGCTAAGCGTTTACCTGAGATTTTACCACCAGTGAACGAAAGGGAATTACTGAGTATTGCCAAGCACCAGTTTCTTGATGGACAGATACCCGTTTTTGCACCTGTGCGTCCAAGTCGTTCTCCTCATCATACGGCAACATCAGCTTCTATTTTTGGAGGTGGATCAGGTACGGCGAGAATAGGTGAAGTGGCTTTAAGTCATTATGGCATACTTTTTTTTGATGAACTGCCCCATTTTTCTAAACAGGTACTTGAGGCACTCAGAGAGCCACTTCAAGACAGAAAAGTACTCATTTCTCGTGTAAATACCAAGATAGAGTATGAAGCTGACATCATGTTTGTTGCAGCACAAAACCCTTGTCCATGCGGTAATTTACTCTCTAAGAGTAAAAATTGTCGTTGCTCTGAGTTAGAGGTTAAACGCTATAAAAATAAGCTTTCTGATCCCTTTCTCGACCGTATAGATCTTTTTGTGGTTATGCAGGAGGTACGGAAAGAGGATAAAATGGATGTCACATCAAAAACAATGCATGAAGTAGTGATTCAGGCATTTGTACAGCAAAAAAAGAGAGGACAAAAAAGACTTAATGGCAAACTAAATGAAGAGGAGATAGAGATTTATTGCATGCTTTTACCTGAAGCACAAAGTATTTTGGAAAGTGCTATTTCAAAATTTTCACTCTCTCACAGAAGTATTGCTTCTATTAAAAAAGTATCACGTACCATTGCTGATATAGAAGGACATCAATTGATTGAAAAACGCGATATTTAGAAGCATTGAGTTATCGTAGAAGATGATATATAGAGTTGTTTTTATTCTTATGGGTAGAGATAGGAGGCACTGAATAAGATTTTTACTTTGGAGATAATACAATATAGAAAATTTAAATAATTAAAGCATATACCCATGAAACAAAGATTGATTTCTATCATACTTCAGGCAGTAGTATTGTTTTTGCTAGGTAGTCAATCAGCTTTGGCTGTACTGCCTTTGCCAGAGGGTTTTAAGAAAGTATTGACAGAACAAGACTTAGGCGAAGTTGTAGGAAGGGGTGCATTTAAAACAGTTCGTAGAGTGAAAGGATTTGATGATTATGTTGTTACCTATTTTACGGATCCAGCAGAACCCCGGCAACGGAAATTACTCAAAGAAGAAGTTGACTTTTTAGATAACGTACGTACCAGAGGTATACGAACGGTAGAGATTTATGGCATGGTTACAGTAAAAGGTAAACCTGGTTATGTGATGCAATATGTTCCTGATGCCAAACTTATAAGATTTGAACCTGATCGGTCATATGTAGTTGGAGACGAAATAACCCTCAACCGTTTGAATCAAAATACCTTAGATGATATAAATTTACTTTATAATGCTCTTAATCAAGATCAAGTATTTTCGGTAGGAGACTTGCAGTTTCTATTGGCTAAGGATGGTCACCTGTATTTAAATGATCCCGAACATTGGAGTGGTGTCAGGTCGGAGAATTTTCAAACAATAGCACATATAACTTCTCTTATTTTTAAGAAATTATATAACAAAGATTTACCATTTCCTACAGCTAAAAATCGATTTTTAAAAATGGATGAGTATGAAACTTATGCCATAGGAGCTGGAAATGAAAAAAGTATTCATGAAATTAAAAGTAATAACGATTATGTTGTAGCAATTCCACATATTTTAGGTTTAGGGAAAGATAGGCTTGCCCGTTTTCAGGAAATTTTAGACTTATTAGATGAAATTAAAAGTTATGGTATCGATACGGTACAGCATTATGGATTAGTGGGTGTCGAAACTCCAGAAGGGATAAAAGTTGGAACTATCATGGAGAACATTAGGGATGGTATCGTAGTCTTTGATAATTATTCTATTAGAGAGGATAATCAAGCACTTGTAAGATTAAATGAAAATACTTTACGTGATCTGCAAAAAGTTGAACAAGTAATGAATAGTAATCCAAATTTTGTTATTGATGATCAACAATTTTTGTTAAAAAGAGATGGTCATTTGGTTGTGATTGATCCAGAGGTTTTGGATCGAGAAGAACTTCAGTCAATGCCAGAACTACTTAAGAGCCTTAGGGACTCGGCACAAAAAAATATTGATAGTATAAAAAAAATTACCCAAGAACAAATGACACTTAGGGATACCGCAGGAATACCTGAAGGTGACGCTATTGAAATACCTAAAAAAGTAATATTCACATGGATTGGTGGTAAACCTAAAACCTATAAAGGAGATAGAATTACCCCAGCAATATGGGCAGATTTAGATGCAGATATTCCTGTTGAACTCTATTATGATCCGGAGAATATGTATGTTGGGCTGCTTAAAAGAATGATTCAAAAGGTAGCTTTAGAGAATGTTGCTCCTGACACTGCAGCAAAGATTGAAGTGAATGATATATTATCGCAAGAGACTAAGCTTGAAATGCAATTTGCAGATTATGTAAAAGAACATGGCTTAACAGATGAAGTGAGGCTTCAATTTATGAAAAAAGTTTTAGGTATTCATCCTAGTAAAGTAAGCAAAGAGACTGAAGCAATTAGAAGATATTGGGAACAAGATTTTGTACAAGAGAACCCAAAGGTCACACTACGCAATATTCAAGATTTATTTGCATCACAAGATACACGAGTGCAACAACTCAAGGGTGTCTACGAAAAAGCACTTACATACAAGGGGGGAGATTTAGCATCAGCTTCTGATGTGGCGAAAATATTGGTACTCAAAAAAGAGGGTGGATTATTTGTCGATCATGATATATTTCCTAAAAAAGGGAAAACACTACAAAGTCTATTTGCTTTCATGAATACCAATCCTGGTAGTGTTTACTTATCTGAACCAAAGAGATTTAGCTTTGAAGATAATCATGTAGTAAGTACGTTAAAAAATAGTGATTTTACAAATAGTATGATGGATATAATGATTCAAGGGCATATTCAACTATCTGGTGACTCTTTTGCTATGCTTGCATATGAGAGAGGAATATTTTCTCAGCATACCTCATTGGCTTCAACTGGTCCACTTCTGTTGGAAAATAAAAGATATCTAGACCAATTTCTAGAAGAGATTCCACATGAGCGCAGAGAAGATTTTTCTCCATATGAATATTATGGGGAATCTAAACAGCAAGTAGTTGTTGTTAAAAGTGACTTAAGCAGAGATATCAAACAAACGATAGTAGACTCCATCAGATCTACTATAGAGAACGCAGGACTTGATGGGTTGGGCTTTTTAAAAATATTTACATTGAATCCTGATGGCAGGCTGCAGTGTGTCTTCAGAAATGAGCCAGAGAATTTTGGACTTAATAAAAGAAATATAGATATGTATATATTTGGAGATCGACCTTTTATTAACAAGGCATCACGAGCCCTAGCAGGTAAAATAATGTCATTAAAAAATAAACTAAATTGGCACACACATCCTGAAGCAGACCTTGAAAATAAATTCCAAGAAATACTCTCTCTTTCTGATGCACAAGGGGCTCAAGGTGGAGAGCCTGCTGCCATACCCAAGGGTGGCTTATTTGGAAAACATAGAGAGGAGTATGTTAAAGAGATAGAGAAGGGTTTGTTGTCAGGAGATTTAACTTATGAGTCATTAAGTACATACCAAAGACTTCTTGCTGATAGATACATAACAGGACTACCCACAAGTACAAACAATGTATTTGAAGATACTAAGAACTTTAATGTATTTGAGCTAGAAAAGAATATGAAAAAACAGCTTAAAGCCAATGAAGCATTGATAGCACTTGTAAAAGAGTGGAAAGAAAAATCTGTAGTATTTCTAGAATCTCAAGGCTTAGACCCTAAACAGTGGATACCTCTAACAAAAGAGACAGTTAAGTTGGAAAATGGCAACTATCAAATCAAATATCTCAAAAAAGCATCAAACAGTAGCATAGAAGAGAAGATAGAGACATTTGAAGTTAGTGATGATATACATTTAAGACTAAAAATGCAAATAGAGGAGATGGCAACACTGGATATCTCCTTAAAGGGCTTAGGAGAAGGGGCTACCTCTAGAGGCATAGGACAAGCTGGCATGGGATTGGCCATGGGAATTCAAGCCTTAGTACACAGCACTAGTGAACACTGGTGGGGAAATAAAGAGCTTAAGGGGATCTATTTTAACGCACTTAGAGCACAATTGGTTGTAAATTTAACCCAAGCAGTCTTGTCGGTTCCTATGACAGTCTTAGAGATTGTAGGCATATATAGAGAGCTCATAGGAAGTGTAATACCAAGAACATTTAGTAGCATATTTGATATTGAAGGTGCTATTAATATAGGTTTTTCGATAGCAAATTTAGTCCTAGATTCCATACAGTTTAGCAGTGCTACAACACCACAACAAAAGGTATATTCTGGCGTTATGGTAGGCTTTGATACTGCAGCATTAGGACTAGGATTAGTAGCAATTGGGCTAGGCGTAGCAGGTATCTCAACAGCATCTGCGGTAGCGGGAGAGTTTATAGGTCCTATTATAGCTACTGGTTTTGGTGTAGCAATATTGGCACAAGGTTACCAAGCTAGGCTAGATGAAGCTGAAGCGATAGCCACTTTTTTTACAGACAGAAGAGATGAGTATTTTGCAACAAATATTGTAGATCTCAATGATAGTAATCGCTCCCAAACCTATCAATATACAGGCATTTCTGTGCCCATAAAAAGTATTGATTTCAAGTCAGGCATGATTTACCTAGAGCCATTTTATGTCTATGATTCTAAATATTATAATCAAGGACCTCATGGTGTGCATAAATGTGCATATTATAACCGTTATGATGCTGCCCACAGAACACCACAACAAAAACAAGATGATGCTATTAATGCTATAGATGTATGGAGGAAGTATTCGCAAGGAATGGAGACAAAATATAGTAGTCAAACACCAGTTAATATTGCACGGTTAACTACAAAACTATTTGACCCTAGTCTTAGTCATATTTTTGTGTTGCCATCTATCGCACCTTATTATGTTGCCTATAGATATAAACTAGTGAGTTTTTCCTCTACAGATCATGCTTTAAAATATGTAAGACCATTTAATGAATTTGGTGCTGATTATAATCCTGGAGATAGTGTGGATCAGGCATGGAGTAAACTAGAGATAGTAAAGTCTTTAAAGTCACATGATATGTATATTATGCTAGATGATGCTAATAGAACATTGGTGCAACCCAAGGCAGACCATCTCTCACAAGGAGTATTAAACTATAGGATATTTGGTCCTAGTAGTAAGTTTAACCATAAACGAAGAATAGATATTGTCTCTAATGCCTCCAAAGGTGGCAAGAATAATCATTTTTTTATCTATAGAGGTAGAAACCAAGACTTTGTCATATCAGGACTAAAAGGATTACCAGAGTATAAAGGAGTAGAGCATTTTGATATCAATTTAGATATTGGTACGCCCTACGAAGGCACCATTCCAAATGTAGGACACATGCATTTTAAAGTAGGTGATGATCATATCTACATAAGTACTATACCACAGACGAGTAATGGTGTTAATGTAAATATATATTTTGTAAGTGATGGCAGTACCTACAAAGTAGTGGGAGACTCCTATGAGAACATTGGCAGTGAATTTAATATAACTAGCTTCCATGGGGATATTATTCAAAAAAAACAGTTTTTAGAGCAACATACACTGCCAAACAGCATTGTTCATGTGGGTAACCTAATGAAACTCAAAGAGGCAGACAATGTATATGGTGTGCCTACATGGTTTGCCCATAATAGCAATATGCTTATCTATCCGCAACTCTCTAGAAGTAACAAAGATCATGATATAGAGCTTCTAAAATTGACACAAGATAAGAATGAGACAAGAGCTTACTTTATGGACCATTCAAGCAAAAAAGTGTTTTCAAATCTAGTTGATCAAAATATAACACACTCTATAGTATATAGCGAAGTGACCAAAAGGCTATATTTTGATAGCAAACACAGTGGTGATATTGTAGATGCGTTTGTCTCCTATGCCAATATACTGATGGCATATACACAAAATGGATACTTATATAGTTTAATCAAAGATAAAAATGATACCCAAGTCTATTCCATTATAGGTTTAAATTATGATACCTACACCAATTCTGGTAAAATATTTTTAGATCTTAACAGTTCACTTGATGCTATGGTTAAATCATTTAAAGATAACAATATCACTCTTTTAAAACAAAATTTTATAGAAATTACAAGAGCGTTTAATAAAGATGATACCTCTAGAAGCTATTGGTATGATTTGCGTAAAAATCAATTTACCTATAAGAATGGCTCATATAAGCAACATGAAAATAACAATATACTTGTAGATATATTTGACCATTATGGCTTAATATATAATGGGGAGTCAAAAAGACTGTATATGACACCCATTGTAAGTTATGATGATGTCATCTCGCAAAATACTCAGACATTTACAGAAAAAGAGATTTTGACCAATATAAAAAACTGTTTAGACCATTTTAGATACGAAGGTAATGGTATCTTTTATGGATCAACGTGTTCTCATCAGAAAGTTTTTAGGGCAGAAAATGGTCTTGGTCAATACAGAAGATATCAAATTGCTATGAATGGTAGTTTTAATGATACATTTTTAGTTACCTCAAAAACAATAGCATTGTACCCACAATTTATGATTCCCAATGGTCAAAATACTCTAGAGTATCTTAGAGGATTGATTTACGATACCCAGATCACATTAGATGCCAGTACAGAGTACTTGCCTTGGTTTAAGGACAAAGATCACTTTAAATTTTATGTGATACCAGATCAAAATGGTTCATTTAAATATGGGGCTCAATTTTATGTAGGGACTGACGATAATGGTTTAGGAAAATATGCTGATAGAAACTATACATATGTAGGGTACGACAAGAGCGAATGGAGAGGATATGTATTTAAAAAAGATACAAAGGAGTTAATAGAGATACATCATCTAAATGATATTACAAGCATACAGCCCTTACAAAGTATTCAAGCTTATAGAACCAGTATACTCCTTGAACTTATAGATAAAAACAGCACACAGGAGAGTGAATTGGTTGTGCCCTATATAGACAATAGGAAACTGCTGAGTATTGTGGCAAAAGATAAAAGTAAAATAATATTTAAAGATGGCTTGAAAGATTATAGTCTGTCAACTGATATCAATATAGATTTAAGTGAGATAAATAGCACTATAGCCAGTAGCCTAGAGATTAATGCTGCATTTGGAGATAACGTAGAGATAAGAGACTCTTATTTTGGAAAAGTACTTACAATAAAAGAGGGAAATACCAGTAAAGGAAGTATCTTTTTGTCAGGCTTTAGGCCTTCTTCTGAAGTTAATGGAAGCGATACAAAGAGTTCAGCAATACACATTGCACTTAAGCTTAAAAGCGGTATTACCAAAACAATAAAAGGTTACATTCGACCAGATAAAGATATTGTATCTACAAAGTATCATCAGCTTTATGAAGATAGCCTAAGAGTTAAACTAAAAGAGCAGATGGGTCATATTATTGTATCTAACAAGATGCAGTTAGCTACAAATGATAGATTGAATAGCCTACAGTTAGTAGATGACAATAACACTATTTATTACATAAGCAATAAGATTAAAACCATAGGAAAAGACTATTTGATAGCACTAAAACCTACAGACAGCAATAAATCCAATGTATATGTCTATTTACAATATCACATACAAACTGGTTATGATATTAATATTCTAGGCAATGATGATCGTATTGTTGGGCACCTTGCGAAACTTCAATACAATACCGATACAGAAAAGAGATATCGTACGATAGATTTAACTTTACAAGGAACACCCAATAAAAACTATCCAGTATGTTTTTATACAGATGCTAACTATCTTGGCAATAAACACTGCATTAAATACAATACCTATGCCTCTTATCTGTTTATACCTTTTGATAACAATATCTCTTCCATTCAATTTTCACAAGAGATGCGTAATCTTTATGTAAGGGTATACACGGGCGAAGGGTTTATGACACATACTACGCGTTATAGTACAAGCCATCCTGTGCTGCATTTTCCTTTTGATAACAATATTTCATCATTTGTAGTGTCTAATGACAATATCACAAAATTACCATTTGGAACTAAAATATTAGATGAACCCAATGCCAACTACCCTGTCTGTCTATATGATGATAGCAATACTACAAGGGTTTGTTATACACAAGGCTCTCATCTGGTAGAAAATAATAATGCTACACTGCACAGGATTAGTGTGTATGGTGATTGGCAGATTAGGCTTTATGGAAACAAGAACCCTTTTATTTTTAACACATCCAAGAATCTAACGTCTGGAGTAAACTATGGGGTTATTCGTAATGCTCCTATACAATATATCACTGTTAAAAGACCAGATCCATTGGTTTTACTAAATAGATACTTTATGGATACCTCTTTACGCTATACATCATTTCAAGATGCACCGTTTAATAAGATTGATACGGGGATTTATTTGCCTCAGGGTATCAATAAAATAAAACTAACATATAATCATCATGCAATAGAAGTGACTCCTGTTGTGCTAGGGGATGATTATTTGGTTAAAATTGCTAACTTCAACAGTAGCAATAAAATATTGGAGTTGTACTTTAAAAAAACATTATTGGGCTACACTTTATATTTTTATGGCTCACAAGATATTTTAAATACTATTAGTACACTAAAAATTGAATATATCAAAAATAATATCCACTATTACATAGGAAGTGTTGTTGCTAAAAATACCATACGCAACAATCCATATGCCAATACTTTACAAATATTTACATCGGCATTTGGTTCTGGATGTATCGCAAATGTTCAAGGCTATGCACAAAGACAATCTTGTAATCCTTTAAATACAAACCAATTCTTAACGTATACGGAAAATCATACACTAAGAAATCCTTCTACCAATAAATGCCTAACAGTTCTTTCAGATAGTAGTGGTTCAAAAATAGTCTATGCCCAGTGCCATGACCATAACCAGACACAAACTTTTCTTTATAATAGCACTACAAAGCAATTTTTACATGCTGCTTCTCGTCAGTGTTTGGATATTGATGGGGACAATAAAAAAGATATTATTCTATATGGTTGTCATGGTAGTGCAAGTCAACAATTTGATATGCATGAAATATCACAAAAGATAGACGAATATAATATGACAAATGAAGTACCATTGGTATCTATTGACTATGCTACTCAAGCCAATAGGGGAACAGTTTATTTTATAGTACCAGAGCAATCAAAGGCACGAGGACCAACCCATAAGGTCTGGTATCAAAATGGTGTTAGTGAAATTGATATATTGGTATTAGATAACAATCGCACATACCATACAGCCAAACTCTTTGCCCAAAGATCAACAAGAGATTGTGGTACATGCAGGATGAATAGTGCTGCCAGCTGCCAAACAGGAAATTTTAGTTATTTAAAGGTACGATTTGATAGGCTGGCTAATGCACACTTGCCTTCGGGAATATATGAAGGATCATTTTATATATTAGCCAAGGGATGGCACGATACCTCATATACGCAAACAATACAGGTTAGTATAGAGCTCAATTTAACCAATATAGCTTTTAACAAACCAACGCAACAATCAAGCACCCATCACCATGATTTTCATCCAAGCAGTATGAAGGCAGTAGATGGCAATATAGATGGAAACTTTAATGCTAAATCAACGACCCATACTAATAGAGATAATCATGCTTGGTGGCAAGTAGATTTGCAGAGGCATTACACTATTGATAAAATTAAAATTTACAATAGAACTGATTGTTGTTCTGATAGGTTAAATAATGCTAAAGTATTCATATCAGACATACCATTTGGAAATGATAGTCTACAAGGGGCACAAGATAAAGCCAAATGGAGTGGAAGTATTACTCAGGCACAGTCTATCAATACATTAGATGTAAATAATACTGAAGGAAGATATGTAAGAGTGCAGCTAGAAGGCAGGAACTATCTCTCTTTGGCTGAAGTTCAAGTGTTTGGTAAAAAAGCTGCAAATATACTTCATTCTGTAGGAATGCCAAAAGAGTATCGTATTATAACTGTCACCAAAACAAATCCAGACCAAACGATGAATAATCTCAAAACAATCTCAGCATTATGGGCATCAGAAGTACGCATCACTTCAGCAAACCTCACCAAGATAGAAGCGCCAAGAGGATTTAGTTCAGGAGACAATATATGGTTTAATTTTTATGAAGACAATAATCGTCCAATGTTTCCGTATAAAGCTATTAGAGGTGTTCGCATACGCATCACAGAAGATCAAAATACATTTAAATTTCAACAAACATCTGCTGCATATAAAGTTTTAGAAACCCAAGAAGAGTATAGTAGTTTACTAGAACGGTCAGGAGGAAAAACCATAAACCCTTATCTTGTTAATCTTGAAACTAATCGTACAGGTCTTATTATGATGGAGGAGACTATAGGTAATGTTGTTAAGGATATCTCTTTAGAGTTTCGTTGAGTGGGTGTAGATGATGGTATGTTGTGATTTTCTTGGAAATTTTACTTACTATTGTAGAATTTAAAGTTTCTCTAAAGCTATTCTAGGTACTAGACAATGAGTTTTTATAAAGTGTAATGATTTTCTCATCTACCTTTGAAATGGCAAGTTGTTTAATCTCATCAAGCATAAAGTAATGCTTCCGTGAGGGTGTTATTTCATTGTATAGATACACATGACAAGTGAGCTTGAAATGTGTGTAGGTGTGAGTAATATCACCAAGATATTTTGTGTTACATGGCAAAGAATCAATACTTCCAAAGCCCCAAAGTCCGTGTAAGAATTTTCCACTACGTTGGGTAAGTGAGAGTGTATTATTGTAGCGGTAAAGGAGAATGTGCTCTTCTTTGTTTGGTATTTTTTTATGTACTTTAATTGGGTAATATTCGGGACTATTTTTGCCTTGGCAAATAGAGATAAGAGGACATTGATCGCATTTGGGTACTTTGGGCAGGCAGAGGGTTGCACCAATATCCATCATTGCTTGATTGTAATCAAAAGGGTGTTCTGTGTCAACCAGATTATAAGCAAGATCCCATATTTTTTTATCATTAGGAACTTTAATACGATACAAACGGCATAAAATGCGACGCACATTTGCTTCCATGATTGGTACGGGTTGACCAAATGCAAATGCGGCAATGGCATGGGCAGTATTTTTCCCAATACCTGGTAATTTCATGAGTGTGTTAATATTGGAAGGAAGTACAGGGGCAGTACCTCGTGACCCCTCTTTTTCTAATAGGATTTGTGCAGTTTTGTGTAGGTTTTTTGCACGATTGTAGTATCCTAGCCCCTCCCACACCTTGAGTATCTCATCAAGTGGTGTTTTAGCAAGTATCTTGAGGGTAGGAAATTTTTTTAAAAAAGGAAAATAGAAACGCTCTAGAACTGTCTTGACTTGCGTTTGCTGTAGCATTATTTCACTGACATAAATATGGTATGGGTCATTTGTGGTACGCCATGGTAGGTTGTGTCGTCCATATTGGGCATACCACTCTCTGATTTTTAAATGAAGTTGTTTCATCCGCCCCAGCCATGCATTTTCTTGGAAATAAGTAGGTCATAGTGCAAAAAGAGATTATCAATGGTATTGGAAGCAACATAATAGTTTTTTTCCATTAATCTCATCCATTCAAAACGTTGGGAGTAGTCTTTTTTGGGAAGAAAGAGCAGAATATTTCCACCATTTTTAATGAGAGGATGTAGTTTTTGTAAAAATGTCTCTTGTTTCTCCTCTTCTATGATAGATGTGACAAAAACAAAATCATAGAGTTTGCCTTGCTGAATATAGCGTGGGCGATCTAATGAAAAAAATTGAAGCTTAGTATGTTTGGTATTATCAAGATGCATATTGATAAGGGTAAAATAGTTTTTATCAGTACAGTTGAGTTGATATTCATAGTGTTTTTGTGAGACAAAATGATCTAGTATTTTTGGCATATCTATGCCACTTTCTGCAAAATGGAGTAAACGTATCATGGGATAGTTTGGGATGATCGTAAGTAATTGGTTGAGTTTCTCTTTTTCAATCATTTTCATACCTTGGAGTGTAGCCAAGCACACTGAAAAAAAGATAAAAAGAGCAGGAAAAATTATTGAGATAAAGAGAAAGTGTAAAATTTCAACAAGGTTGAGTATAATAAAAAACTTAATCTAAAAAAAGTGGCACAAGGCAGACAGATGGTACGAAAAAAAATATATAACCCTGAGTCAGAAGAGAAAACCAATGAACGAAAGATTTTTGGAGGGAATCCTACAGGAATTTTTGAACTCAATGATATTAAATACCAGTGGGCATATAATCTTTGGGAGATGATGCTCAACAATACATGGTTTCCCAAAGAGGTTGATATGACACGAGATATTAATGATTATAAAAATCTTACAGAAGCCGAAAAACAAGCGTATGACAAGGTGCTTGCACAATTGATCTTTATGGATTCACTTCAGACCAATAATATTATTGATAACCTCAATCCATTTATTACTGCACCAGAGGTAAATCTTATTTTGGTACGACAGGCATTTGAAGAGGCATTGCATTCTCAAAGTTATGCAGTGATGGTTGACAGTATCTCTACTAATACAGATGAGATTTATGACCTTTGGCGACGCGATATGAAGCTTAAACATAAGAATGATGCAATTGCTAAAGTCTATGAAGATCTCTCAAAGAATCCAACTGATGATAATATTGTTAAGGCAATGTTTGCCAACCAGATTCTCGAAGGTATCTATTTTTATAGTGGTTTTACTTACCTTTATACATTAGCACGTGCAGACAAGATGCTTGGATCAGCACAAATGATTCGTTTTATCCAGCGCGATGAAGTGACCCATTTACTAATTTTTCAAAATATGATTAATGTTACAAAAAAAGAGCGCCCTGAACTTTTTACACCACAACTGATTGAAGAAGTGTATGAGATGTTCCGTTCGGCTGTCAAACTTGAGAGCGAGTGGGGAGCCTACATCACCCAAGGACAGATACTTGGATTAACTGATGAGATTATTGAGAAGTATATTAAGTATTTGGCAGATCAGCGTCTAAGTGCTGTTGGACTTGAGAAGCTCTATAATGTTGAGCACCCCATAAAGTGGGTAGATAACTTTTCTAAATTTAATGATCAAAAGACTAACTTTTTTGAAGGCAATGTGACCAACTATTCTAAAGGAAGTCTTAACTTAGACGATTTTTAAAAGAGAAGAAAATGTTATATAGACGAAAACCTATGCGTGTGGCAACATTTCAGTTGTCTTCACATAAGCGTTACCAAACCAACCTTGATAGACTTTTTGAATATATACGTACCCACTGCGAGCAAGAGATTATTGTTGTTCCTGAAGTTTTTCTAACTACTTATGATTATGAGCATCTTGCTACTGCAGCAAAGTTCTCAGCAATGGCACTCAAGTTACTTAAAAAAGAGATAGATACACAAATACTTGTGATTACTCTTCTTATTGAAGAGGAAGAGTTATACTATAATCAAGCAGTAGTTATCCATAAACATAAAGTGGTGCATCGACAGGAAAAAGTGAAGCTCTTTAAACTTGGAGACGAAGACCTTTATCTTGCAGAAGGGAAAAAGAAACGTATTAAGCCTTTTGAGATAGATGGGATAAAATATGCACTTTTGATCTGTTTTGAACTCCGCTTTAAAGATTTATGGAAACAGATAGAAGGTGCCGATGTAGTCCTTGTACCTGCAAGATGGGGGCTACCACGAAAACAGCATTTGGAGATTCTTTCACGAGCCTTGGCAGTGATGAATCAGTGCTATGTGATTGTTTCAAATAGTGCTGACAATGATATGGCCTCCTCTTCCGCAATTATCTCTCCGAATGGCAATATTATTATGAATGATAAGAATGAAGTAATCGAAGGTATAGTGGATTTTAAAGAAATCAAGAAGATACGCCGTTATATTGTAATGAATTAGAGTAGTGTAACTATAATTTTGATAGAATTTCCCCTAGCTATAAAGGGGCAGAGGAATTTTGAAGAATGATTAAAGCGAGAAATAGGCAGAATCTTGTTGGAGAGATAGAGCAACACTTTTCTCTTGATCTACATGTAAAAAAAGCACTTCTTACTATTGATCGTGAAGTTTTTGTTCCTCAAGAATTTAAACATCTTTCCTATAAACTCGATGCTCTTCCACTAGCCGATAGCCAGTGGATATCCTCTCCTTTAACTGTTGCCAAAATGACTCAACACCTTGAGCTTGAGGGAGTTGATTCAGTACTTGAGATTGGCTGTGGAAGTGGATATCAAGCTGCAATTTTAAGTAGGATATGTCGTCGTGTCTTTACGATAGAGCGTATTGATGGACTACTCAAAGAGACTAAAAACCGTTTTAATGAACTAGGAATACACAATATATTTACCCGATTTGATGATGGGCAGCGCGGCTGGAAACAGTATGCACCATTTGAACGTATTCTATTCTCTGCTACGGCAAAAGAGATACCACAAGTACTTTTTGATCAACTCATGGAGGGAGGTATTTTGCTCGCTCCTATTGAGCAGACAGAAAACTATCATATTCTAACAAGATTCTACAAAAAGAATGGACGTGTCACGTCAGAAACAATAGAACAGTGCCTCTTTGTGCCAGTACTCGATGGTACACAAAAATAGCCTCTCTTTTTGATTGATACTTTTTCATTAAATTTATGATATGATTAATAAAATATGAAATATAAAGGCAGGAAATGGAAAAGTTGATGAAGCCTGCAGAATACGCCAAAGAACTGGGTATTTCACGACAAGCTGTTTACGCAAAAATCAAACGAGGTGTTTTGACTGCCAAGGATATTGAAGGCAAACTCTATATTGTGGTTGATGCTGATATTAAGCAGAAAAAGAGTTCTCAAGATATATTTCAGCACAATAGGGAGGTTAAAAAGGCTTCTAATGCCTCTCCAAAGGAGAAAGAGTATGAAGCATTGTTGGTTGCAAAAGATGAGACAATTGCTGTACTTAAGGGTACGGTGAAGGATCTCAAGAAGTCCAATAAGCAGATATCTATGACATTGCGTGGAGAAATTGATCTTCTTAAAGAGGCTTTTCATGAGATGCGTACACTCTATGTACATCAATTAGAGCATCAAAATGCTTCTACTAAGACAATCGATATTGTGACAGAAGAGGAATATGAAACTTCAGACAGTAAGCAGTGGATTAGTATTAAAAAATTTTTTAAAAAAATGAGAATTACAAAATTAAAACAGCAAGAAAAGCTTTTTAAGCGTCTAAAAAAAGTATGGAAATCTGGTGACAGTCGTATACAGAAGATTAATGGAAAATTTAAGATTGATATTCATAGTAACTATGAAGATATGGTAAAGTAGTATCATAAAATATCCCAATAGTGTAGTTTTCTACTATTTTTTATAAGAAGATAGAAAATTTAAAATCTTTAGCACTACTAAAAAAGTGTTAAAAGCTTTTCGATAGGCTCTTCCTCGGTCAAGATTTTTACGTAACGTATATTGTGGCGTGAGAATGTTTTGATTATTGCTTCATCATGCATCTTTCTTTGAGTAAGATAATGAACTGTACTGTGTTTACTTATATAGGTATGCTTTTTTCTTCCTGTTTTGGGATGATGCAGTATAACCTCACCTTTATGTTGGGGGAACTCCTCATCTTGATGTCGTATTATGATAGCAATTACCTCATGTCGTTGTGCAAGCAAAGAGAGATCAATTGGCTCGAGAAAATCATACAAAATAAAAAGTAGAGAGGGTTTTTCTATACGCTTAAAAAGGTCATCTGTGCAACTACAAATATCAAGAGATGCATCCATGAGCATAGCTTCATTAAGTTGTTGTGAAAAGTGCTCTATATCAAAAAGTTGTTTGGTTGGAGGTGTAGAAAATATTTTTTTTGGGGTGTAGCCAATACCAGTAAAGAGATCATTATTGTGTTGTACTGCATACCCAAGGGTAGCAACGACTTCTGTCATAATTTCTTGTTTTGCATTATCTTTGTTACAATAGACTCCTCCATCCATTAGTGTAGCGACAACGACTGAGAGCTCTTTGTTGGTATACAGTTCTTTGATGTAGGGCTTACCAAGTTTTGCAGTGATGATCCAGTTTATTTTCCGGATATCATCACCTACCTGATACTCTCTCAGTTCAACAAAATCATGCCCCTCACCACGTAGCTTAGAAAGACTGTGCCCGCTAAGTAGAGTATAGACATTTTGACGGGATTTCAGTAGAAGTGTTTTAAAATTTTGAGTCATAAGGTTCCCAAAAGTTTATTACATTATAAAGGGCGTAAAAGTTTTCATTTAAAGATAGTTTTATTGGGTCGATAAGTATCATTTTTTTTGCTTTCTTCTATGGAATTGGTAGTGTCTCTACAATTTGAGTAATAATCTCGTCACTTTTAATTCCCTTGGCTCTTGCCTCATAGCTTAGTACAATTCGGTGACGCAGTACATCATGAATAACCATACCTATGTCTGAAGGGGCAACAAAAGTATTGCCACGCAAGAAGGCTTTGGCACGAGAGGCTTTGTGGAGATCAATGGAAGCACGAGGACTAACCCCGTACATAATCTTATTTTTAAGATTTTCAAGACCAAAACGTTCAGGCTCCCTTGTAGCTGTAACAAGTTGAATCATGTAGGTTTCCAATTCAGAGTCAATGTGTATTTTTTCAAGTATATTTTGTAGTGTGTAGAGCTCTTTGATTTCAAGTACCTTTTCAACCTTTTCAAAACTTTTGGTTGCCCCTTTTCGCATAATCTCCAACTCTTGAGCTTCTGTATTGTGACTAACTACTAGTTTCATCATGAAACGATCAAGTTGTGCTTCAGGAAGAGTATAGACCCCCTCTTGCTCGATGGGATTTTGGGTTGCCATGACAAGAAATGGTTTTTCAAGAGAGAATGTTTCATCAGCAATAGTGACTTGGCGCTCCTGCATGACCTCAAGCAGTGCTGATTGTACCTTGGCAGGTGCACGGTTAATTTCATCGGCAAGGAGAAGGTGGGTAAAGAGAGGTCCTTTTTTGATACTGAAAGTGTGTCCTTTTGGATTGTATATTTGCGCACCAATAATGTCAGAAGGGAGAAGGTCTGGTGTAAACTGAATACGTTTGAAGTCTAGCCCAAGTGCTTTAGAGAGTGCGTTGATGGTTGTAGTTTTGGCAAGTCCAGGTACCCCTTCAATGAGAATATGTCCATCACTAAGTAGCCCAATGAGAAGCCCCTCTATCATCGTATCTTGTCCAATAACTGCTTTGTGAAGCTCCTCTTTGAGCCGATGTATTTTGTTTATCATAATAGCTTCTCCTTTGCCTTCTCTTTGAGTAGTTTAAGAGAGTACGATTCTTTGTTGTATAGGTCGGACTCCAATTGTTGTATAATCTCTTGAAACATGATAGGGTTGTGTGCTATCAGTAACTGGAGTAGTATTTTTCTCTCTTTGCACATATCTATTTTAGATACAAGAGGATGGCTTTTTGCTACTTTTTTTCTATGTTTCCACCTAAAGAGCCATCCAGTGGTAAATCCAGCACCAAAGACTACAAGGTATCCAAGTAAGTTTATAAGCTGATTCCAGTCTGTTGTATAGGGTGGTGGGTTATCAATATTATCTATAAGTGTCTTGGTGTTGACCTTTTCTATATCAAAATGTGTGGAGGGAATTTTTAGTAGATAACTTTGCTCTTTTTTGGGATTAAATGCTTTAATATTAATAGCAGGCAAGGTAAAACTTTGTTCTGAAGAGAGTGCCATAAAGTAAGTGATTTTACTGTAAGTCCCTTCTTTGCTATAAGAAGAGTGTATTGTTGGTTTTTCATTAAAAAGTGTAAATACCTGCGAAGAGGAGATAAGCGATTTAAGCAGAGGGGGATACCCATTTCCTTTCAGTATTACTTGAAAAGGAATAGGTTCATATGCTTTGGCATGAGTCTTCCCAAGATCATAGGAGAGAGTAAAGTCTCCTACAAGAAGGGTTTTAGGAGGCAATGGTTTTACATAGAGTGTGAGTGGTGGAAGGGAAATTTGAGTATTACACGTTTCAAGTGTTTTGGTATTATCTCTATCTCCTGAAAAGCTATAGGCAATACTCTCATCATTGGTTACACGCTTGATAAGATTAAAGTGCAGCTCAATCTTGCCACTTTTCATTGGATAGACAAGATAAAGATAGTGTGCCTTGGTGTTGTGGTAATTGTCTGTCTCTTTGGAGTCTATGCGCTTAAATATATATTCAGAAGAAGGCTTGAGGTCAAAGTTAAAAAAGAGCACGATATTGTGATTGGTCTGGTTAAGATCAATAGAGAGAACAACAGGCTCTTTGACATAAGGAGATGTAAGGTTGGCATGGGGAGTAAAGTTGAAGTCTTCTGCATTTAATAAAGTTACAAAAAATATGAGTAGAAACAGAAGACTACCAAGGTTGTATCTCACGTATGTATCCTTTATTGATAAGTTCATAAACTTTAGAGCCAAGAGGAAGTGGTTGTCTCTCTCTATCAAATTTAAGCTTTTCTTTTTGTTGCTCTTTCCCTTTGCTTTTATCTTCTCTTTGTCCGCCAGTACTAGAGCCTGAACTTATTTGCTGCTGACTATTATTTGTGCTCTTATTACTTTTATTGTATTGAGCTTTATTTTTATTTTTCTGACTACCCTGAGGTTTAGGTTGAGTAATACTGATTTGATGGTTATGATAATTTTTTAACCAAGAAATTAATGCTAAATTATAGGTAGCATCCTCCTCCTTGCCAAGCTGCAATGCCTTAGTATAATACATCTTGGCTTTATCATACGTATGCTCCATGACGTAGGTATTTGCAATATTATAGTAGAGCTTCTGCTTGAGTTTGGGTGACGTAGTTTGAATAGAGGCATAAAGTTTGCGAGCTGTTGTGTAGTCACCAAGACGATATATTGTAGTAGCAAGGGCATACCGTTGCTGCAATGAAGGTGTCTTGATGTCAAGTAAAGTTTTCTTGCTACGATTGTAGTCTTTTTGCATATAGGCATTATAGGCATTATTGAGTGCCAGACTGTCAAAAAGACTTGCTTGTAGGTTTACTCCAGCTAGAGTGACAAATAGCAGTAAGTAATATGAGGCACGAGTATGTAGCACTATAAAGAGGATAGCAGCAAGTAGCAGAGGAAGAAAGTAAAGTTCAGTATGATTTTGATAGAGCTTATTGATTAGTCTGTTGTGTCTATTCCCCTGTAGAAAACTTTTTGTAATGGCATTAGCACTTTGTTGTGGTGTACCAGAAGCAATAAGATAGGTTCCTCCTGTAGCGTTGGCAAGTGATATGAGTAGTGGATTGATACGTGAGATAACCAAATGATTTTGTTTATCTTTTAGCATTGTGCCATCATCTTTAGGAATAGTTGCCCCCTGTGTTGTTCCTAATGCCAGAATAGTTAGATGTATGTTGGTACCATTGAGTGCCCCAAGGAGTTTGTGTAGATTATGCTCTTCGCCTCCATCGGTGATGAGTAGCACTTCTCTATATTTTTGTTTAAATGAGGTAATCTTTTTGAAGAGATTCTCAAGCGATGTTCCTTTGGTTAAAATATTTTTGGGTTCAAGTGCACTTAGTGCCATATGAATGAGTTGATGATCTGTTGTTGGGGGAGAGAGTAACAGTGGATTTGTTGTGAAAGCAATAAGCATAATATTGTCTTTTGTGTTAGCCTCAAGAAGTGCATTAATGGTTTCCTTGGCATAGGTATAGCGATTTGGTTTAATATCCTGTACACGCATAGAGTAGGAGACATCCAATGCAATGAGTATATCTTGTGCTTGTATGGGTATCTCTTTGACTCCTTTTTCTAATTGTGGTCTTGAGAGCGAAAAGATAATTAGTCCTAGAATGATGAGGTGAATATATTGCTGAAGTAATCTTGGTCTGAGTAGATAAGAAAGTAATCCTAAAGGAATTAATAAAAAGAGGAACTGTGGATAAAGAAGTGTCATAAAGTCTCCTCTTTTTGTGTATAGAGTATCCACATTAATAGCAGGATACTAGCAAGTAGAAGTGGTATAAAGATAAGTAGTTTTTTATTAAGATAGTTTTCTGAACGAATTTTGCTTGGTTCAAGTTTGGAGATCTCTGTAAAAATTGCTTTGAGTGTCTCTGCATTGGATGCACTGTAGTGTTTTCCTTTAGTCTCTTTAGCAATCTTTTCTAATAATGTAGCATCATAATCCTGTTTGTTGCCTATTCCTATAGTGTAGATACGCACACCTGTTTTTTTAGCCTTTTCTACCGCCTCTTTGGGAGCATGTTCTCCTGCATTGTGATACCCATCGGTTAAAAGAATAATCACTTTATGTTTTGCATTCCCAAAGTGTAATGTTCGTAAAGATTGTATGATAGCATCACCAATGGCAGTGCTCTCGCCAGCAATACCCACATTGGTCATATCGAGCAGGTAAGAGAGTGCTTCAAGATCATATGTTAGAGGGGAAGCGGTATAGGCAAATGTACCAAAGATAACCACCCCTATATTATCATCGAAGCGCTCCTGGACAAAGGTTTTAGCAAGTGAAATAGTTGTTGCATACTTGGTTCTAAAGTATCTTTCTGTGCCAAAATTGCTTTGAGCCATTGAGCCACTTGCGTCAATGGCAAGTATAAGATCTCGACCCCTTTTGTGGTTATTCTCTTTACTTTCATAAATAAAAGGTTCAGAAAGACCAATAATCATTAGTGTAAAAATGAGTATCTTAAACCATGTCTCCCAAGAAAAAAATGGGTGCTCTTTTCCAAGCCACTCAGGCTTAGAAAAGTAGAAAATCCTCTTGTGTGTACGACACCACAATAGGCATGGAATCAGTAATAAAAAAAGTAAAAACCAAGGAGAGCCAAATGTGAAATGCATAAATGATTTTAGCATTTCACTGTTGAGTTTACGATATAATAACTCTAATTTTTAATACATACTGGTCATATAAAGAGAGAGAATGATGCAGCTACAGCCCTACAAGAAATGGTAACCATGGTGTTTGCATATGCAATAGCACTTACTGGCGGGATTGCAACAGGTAAAAGCTTGGT
The DNA here is from genome assembly GCA_020525365.1 of Sulfurovum sp. Classification (NCBI taxonomy): domain Bacteria; kingdom Pseudomonadati; phylum Campylobacterota; class Epsilonproteobacteria; order Campylobacterales; family Sulfurovaceae; genus Sulfurovum; species Sulfurovum sp. The sequence continues at coordinate 387,568 of JAIZOF010000001.1, forward strand.
AGCCAAAATGTTTGAGGCTGATAGCTATAGGGTTATTGATGCAGATAAGATTGCCCATGCAATACTTGAAACACAACAGAGTAAGATTATTGAAATGTTTGGTGCGCAGATGGTTGTAAATGGCAAAGTTGATCGCAAGACTCTCGGTACTGTGATTTTTGCTAATCCGTTACAACGAAAGAGGCTTGAACAACTTCTTCATCCACTTATTTATAAAGCTATAGAGACAGAGGCAAGTGTAGAAGATATCAAGGAAAAGCCCTATATTATTGATATTCCACTTTTTTTTGAGAGAAAACGTTATCCTATTCATAAGTCATTGGTGGTTTATGCTCCGCAGCAGATACAAATTATCCGTATTATGCAACGTGATGGTCTAGACAGAGATGCAGCACTTAAACGGATTGCTTCACAGATAGATATTGAAAAGAAGCGATATATGGGTAATTTTATCATTGATAACAGTAGAGACAAAAATCAACTTAAAATAGAGTACAAACGTATCAAAGAAGCGATTGAAAAGGAGTTTGTATGACTGTAACTAAATATTCGGCAAGTGGGAATGATTTCATTATATTGATTGCACAAGAGAAAGAGGATCGCTCAGATCTTGCCAAAAAACTTTGTCATCGCCAAAATGGTGTAGGTGCAGACGGCATGGTAGTTGTTCTCCCCCATCCTGAATATGATTTTGAGTGGGAATTTTACAATGCTGATGGCTCTTATGCAACAATGTGTGGCAATGCCAGTCGTGCAGTAGCACACTTTGCGCATGAAAAGGGTATTTGCAAAAATGATAAAGCAGAGTTTTTGACTGGTGCAGGGGTCATTCGTGCAACTATTAATGGACTTTATGTGGTTAGTGATATGGTTAAATCTGATATTATTCAGACAGATATTATAGAGGATGGTGAAACTTGGTGGCTAATTGACTCAGGTGTGCCACATATGGTGACGCTTAGGGATGATATTGAAGAATTTAATCTTGAAAAAGCACGGCAATTACGACAAAAGTACAATGCTAATATTAATATCTGTAAAGTGGTAGATAATACCTTATATATTCGTACCTATGAACGCGGCGTAGAAGATGAAACGTTGGCATGCGGTACAGGCATGGTTGCCTGTTTTATTCGAAATTACCAAGAAAGTAGTGTATCTGATATGGTTACAGTGTACCCAAAGAGTGGTGATGAAATTTACGTAAGTTATGAAGAAGGAGTTTATCGTTTTGGTGGCAAAGTGATTAAAACCTTTATTGCAGAGACATTAATATGAGGAGAAGAGGAGGGTTTAAGGAACGTTCATATATAATTCTCATCTTAAAAATATGTGGTCGCGTAGCTCAGTTGGTAGAGCACCACCTTGACATGGTGGTGGTCGATGGTTCGAGTCCATTCGTGGCCACCACTACTATAAGATATTCTCATTAGCAGTGTATTGTCTTTTAGCACTACCCCACTTGGGCTATTTATAAATAATACCCAATTAAAATTTCAGAAACACAAAAGAAAATATCGGTATAATACACATCCATTTTTCTGTCGTTACACCATTTTAGGATATTTTTTAAAGTATCTTAAAGTGGTTTAGCGACCAAATTCAATTCGCTCACAGAGCAAACTAAATAATATCTAGAAAGGAAACAATTTGCCAACTATTAACCAGTTGATTCGTAAAGAACGTAAAAAGGTGATTAAGAAGTCTAAATCACCAGCACTTGAGAGTTGTCCTCAAAGAAGAGGAGTGTGTACAAGGGTGTATACAACAACTCCTAAAAAACCGAACTCTGCTTTGAGAAAAGTAGCAAAAGTAAGACTTACATCAGGATATGAGGTAATTTCATATATTGGTGGTGAGGGTCACAACCTTCAGGAGCACTCTATTGTCCTTGTACGTGGTGGTAGGGTTAAAGACCTTCCAGGGGTAAAATATCACATTGTTCGTGGTGCACTTGATGCCTCAGGTGTTGCAAATAGAAAAGTTGCAAGATCCAAATACGGTACCAAAAGACCTAAGTAATCTGACTTTACAAGTTGGGTGAAGTGTCATTTGTGTGAAGTATAGATAGGTTGAGTTTAGCTTAGCAATGAGCTTTAGCAGGTAATCATCAATAAAACCTTTGGGGATGATACTTGAGTAAATCAATTTAGATTGAAGTTATAAAGGAAATAATATGAGAAGAAGAAAAGCTCCCGTCAGACCAGTATTGCCAGATCCAGTATATGGCTCCAAGGTATTGACAAAGTTTATTAATACCATTATGCTTGATGGTAAAAAAAGTGTTGCGCAAAAGGTTGTCTATTCTGCGCTTGAGAGAATTGAATCAAAAACAGGTGAAAAAGCAATTGATGTGTTTAATAAAGCAATGGACAATGTTAAGCCTGTTATGGAAGTTAAAAGTAGACGGGTTGGTGGTGCAACCTATCAAGTGCCTATTGAAGTTAGACCTGTCAGGCAACAATCTTTAGGAATTAGATGGATTGTTGATGCCGCAAGAAAGAGAAACGAGAGAACCATGATGGAGCGTCTTTCAAGTGAGCTCATGGATGCAGCAACAGAAAAAGGTGCAGCATTCAAGAAGAAAGAGGATACATATAAAATGGCAGAAGCAAATAAAGCATTTGCTCATTATAGATGGTAAGGAAGTAGAGTATGTCGAGAAGTCATAAACTTGAAGATGTAAGAAATATTGGTATTGCTGCACATATTGATGCAGGTAAGACAACAACAACAGAGAGAATCCTTTTCTATACAGGCGTTGAGCACAAAATTGGTGAAGTTCACGATGGTGCAGCAACAATGGATTGGATGGAGCAGGAGCAAGAACGTGGTATTACCATTACTTCTGCAGCAACTACATGTGAGTGGAGAAGTAAACAGATTAATATTATTGATACTCCAGGTCACGTTGACTTTACTATTGAAGTTGAGCGTTCCATGAGAGTTCTTGATGGTGCTGTTTCTGTATTTTGTGCAGTAGGTGGGGTTCAGCCACAGTCTGAAACAGTTTGGAGACAGAGAAACCGTTATGGTGTTCCCTCCATTGTCTTTGTTAATAAAATGGATAGAACTGGTGCAGATTTCTTTGAAGTAGAAAGACAAATTCGTGATAGGCTCAAAGGAAATCCAGTACCATTTCAACTTCCTATTGGTGCGGAAGAGAATTTTGAAGGTGTCATTGACCTCGTTAAAATGAAAGAGGTTGTATGGGATGCTGATGCCGAAATGGGTTCAGCGTATCATGAGCAGGATATTCGTGAAGCACTTCAAGAGATTTCTGAAGAGTATAGAGAGAAGATGATCGAAGAGATTTCTTCTGTCGATGGCAACGAAGAGCTAATGGAAAAGTATATGGAAGGCGAAGAGCTGACTTCAGAAGAGATTATGAAGGGCCTTAAAGATGCAACTATCAACATGCATATTGTTCCAATGACATGTGGTACAGCATTTAAGAATAAAGGTGTTCAAACACTGCTTGATGCAGTCGTTGATTATCTACCATCTCCTGTAGAGGCACCACCAATCAAAGGTACACTAATGGATGATCCTGATACAGAGGTAACTGTTGAGTCTGTTGATAATGGTGAGTTCGCATCGTTAGCATTTAAGATTATGACTGACCCATTTGTTGGACAACTGACATTTATTCGTGTCTATAGGGGATCTTTGAAGTCTGGCTCTTATGTACTTAACTCTACAAAAGAGAAGAAAGAGCGTGTTGGTCGTATTATGAAGATGCATGCGATCAAAAGAGAAGAGGTTTCTGAGATTTATGCGGGTGAAATTGGTGCGGTTGTTGGTCTAAAAAATACAACTACCGGTGATACACTTTGTTCAGAAAAAGATAAAGTAGTACTTGAGAGAATGGATTTTCCAGATCCGGTTATTTCTGTTGCAGTTGAGCCTAAAACGAAAGCAGATCAAGAAAAAATGGGTATTGCTTTAGGAAAATTAGCTGCAGAGGATCCTTCTTTCCGTGTTTCTACAGATGAAGAGTCTGGTCAGACAATTATCTCTGGTATGGGCGAACTTCATCTTGAAATTATTGTTGATCGTATGAAGCGTGAATTTAAAGTGGAAGCAGAAGTGGGTGCACCACAAGTTGCTTATCGTGAAACAATCCGCAAAGCAGTTAATAAAGAATATAAATACGCCAAGCAGTCTGGCGGTCGTGGACAATATGGTCATGTTTTCCTTAAAATTGAGCCACTTGAGCCCGGTAGTGGGTATGAATTTGTTGATGAGATTAAAGGTGGGGTTATTCCTAAAGAATTCATTAATCCAGTTGGAAAGGGTGTTCAAGAAGCAATGCAAAGAGGTATTCAAGCCGGTTACCCTGTAGAAGATGTCAAAGTAACACTTTACGATGGCTCTTATCACGATGTTGACTCTTCAGAGATGGCATTTAAGCTTGCAGGCTCTATGGGATTCCGTGAAGGTGCAAGAGAGGCCAATCCAGTTATCCTTGAACCTATGATGAAAGTTGAAGTTGAAGTACCTGAAGAGTTTATGGGTGATGTTATTGGTGATGTAGCAAAGCGTAGAGGGAATGTAACCGGTATGGATGAGAGAGCAGGAAATAAGATTGTTAATGCGTTTGTGCCTCTTTCTGAAATGTTTGGATACTCTACAGACCTACGTTCTATGACCCAAGGACGCGCAACATATGCAATGGAGTTTGACCATTATGAAGAGGTTCCGGCAAATGTTGCTAAAGAAATTATTGAAAAGAGAAATAGCTAATTTTTATAGCATTTTATTATATATCTTCAAGGGAGTGATTTGGTTATTTCCCAACCTCTTCACTCTCTTATCACAACCTTCAAATCTATGGTAGTTATATATTCTATAGATTAATCTTTTTTATTAATATTTGCACTACTTTAAGTTTAAAATCAGGTTAAGAACTCTAAAATTATTATTCATATTTTTTAATGAATTCAACTTTAAGGAGTAAAATATGAAGAAAATTATTGGGCTATCTCTTATTGCAGCAACAACAATAGCTTTTGCATCTACTGCGAATGATATTGCAAGTCTCAAAAAAGAGATTGTAAAACTTAAAAAGAAAGTGAGCAAGGTAAATGCTCAGACAGCAAATGATAATATTAAGTGGGGCGCTGACTTTAGAACCTCTATTGACAGTATTAACTACAAGATGGCAAATGGACAGGAGCGTAGTAAAAATGACCTTATGTCTTCAAGACTTTGGCTTAATATGGCGTATACCCCTGATAATCACAGTATTTTTAAGGGGCAGCTCTCTACAAACAAGGCATTTGGTGCAAATTTCTATAATAGCTCACCTACAAATCAGTTTGGTTTTAATGGAGGGATGTCTAGCTTTGATTGGATTGGCAATGAAGCACTTGGAGATACAGCTGTTAGAGTAAGACAAGCTTATTGGCTATATTTGGGAGATAAAGCTTTTGGTCTCAATATGCCGTGGACCTTTTCAGTGGGTAGAAGACCCTCCACAAATGGTTTCCTTGCAAATCTTAGAGATGATGATATGGCACAATCTCCACTTGGACACAATATCAATGTTGAATTTGATGGTTTGAGCTCAAAACTTGATCTTTCAAGTGTTACTGGTATTCCCGGTATGAGTATAAAGTTGTGTATGGGGCAGGGATCAACAAACATTACCCCAATGTTTAATAATACGGGTACTTGGAACAATAATGATAATCAAGGCCTAAAAGATATTAAACTGGGTGGGTTTATTTTTGAACCATACAATGATGGGCAAATTGTTACAAAAGCTACATGGTTTAGGGCTTATGATCTTCCAGAGGCTAATATTGGTTATATTTCACCTTTTCAACTTGAAACTAATATAGCAAAGCCATATGGTGCTACAAGTATGACACAAGTGGGCGATATGACGGGTGCAGCATTTTCTGTAATGGTTGATGGCTTGACTGAAGATGGTTACTTCTCGGATACAAAAGTATTTGCATCAGTTGCATGCTCTAAAACCCTTCCAAATGGAGCATCTGCTACACAACAGGGCGTTAGCACTAACACATATAACCAAGTACCTGGAATGCTAGGATCTACAGAATCAAAAACTGGTACTTCATGGTGGATTGGTACACAGTTACCTGTAATGGAAAGAGGGAAATTTGGATTTGAGTATAACCATGGCTCACAGTATTGGAGACCATTTACGTATGGTGAAGATACTATGATTGGTTCTAAGCTGGCGGCACGTGGTAACGCATGGGAGACATATTTTACATATCAAATCACAGATGCACTTTCTGCTCAAATGAGATATACAAAAATAGATTATGACTATACTGGCAGTAATGGATTCTTTGGTAGCAATACAGGAAATGCTATGAAAATTAGTGACCTAAAAGCATACGCAGCCAGATTTAAACAAGCGCTTAGAGCAGGATCATTAAGACCTGGTACTGCTCAATATGATCAAGCAATGGGGCTTATTGGTCTTGAACAGACAACTGTTTCATCTGCAAGTGACTTTAGATTTTATATTCGCTATAGATTTTAAAAAAGACTTACCTTTTACGATTACTTATCAGTGTATTGGTGGTCGAGAGAAATCTCGTCTACCAAATACCAAGACTAATATACTTCGTGGGTATGGATAAATTAGATTTTCTTCTTGCCCTAACTTCTATTAAAAAATAAGGTTATGATCATAAGGATTGTCCAAGAGAAGTGTCTAAAAGGACAGATTGATACTTCAACAATCTTTTAAGTAGACCTTGTCTCCTATTTTTATACTCCCTTCTTCTACTACTTTGGCAAAAATACCTCGGTCTTTTTTCAATAGTTTTGGAATACGCTTGTCTAATGCTGCCAGATGGTTGCATAGGGTACAATTTTTAGAAATCTCTAAAACAACTGTTCCAATATGAAGTTGTGTTCCAGAAAGAAGGTGATAAGGATTGTAATCTATAAGAATATTTTCTCCAAGGTAGCCATGAGTCATCTCTATGCCTGTTTTATTTTTTACTATCTTGTAACTCTCAAGTGAAGCAATAAGTACAGTACGTTCGGGTATACTACCATAGTGCTTGTCTTCGAGGATACCTTGTTTTTTAAGAAGTATATCTGCTTTTGTTATAGGCTTAGAAAGTCCTTCTTGTGAAACAAATAGTGCATATATAGTACCTACTTCTTGCATGGCTTATCCTCTAAGAGTGTATTAAGTGTATTTTATCATAAACAGAATAATGTACCCCCCTCTTTTTATTCAATATTTCTTATTTAATTAAAGTATTTTATTGATAATTGTATTAGTATTTCTAATCTTATGTATCTGATTAATGAATATTTAAAAATAGTGGAAAATATATTTTTTTGCTTGGCATTTTAATTTTATTTCTATTATAATAAAAGGTAATAGCGTCTCTGATCGAAATGAGATGGGAGTGCTACAAAAAAAGGAGGTAATATGACTAAAATAAGTAAAGCTTCTGAAGCTGAAATAGTAGAGTCAGGCAGAAGAGACTTTTTTAAAAAGTCAGCAGCATTTTCAGTTAGTGCAATGGCTGCAGCAAGTGTTATGGCACCTGTTAAGATTAATGCAGGAGGTCATATGGAGAAATTCAAGGGTGATCCCGCAATCCTCGAGGAAAAACCATGGGGAACAAAATTTGGCTACCCCGTTACACATAATCTATATGGTCAGCCGTCACCTTATGAGCATAATGTAACAAGAAGAAATACCAAGCTTCTCTCTTCAGGAAACTGGTATGCCTCTATTGCAATGTGCCCACTTCAGGATTTAGAAGGAATCATTACGCCTAATGGACTCTTTTTTAGCCGTTGTCATGGTGGTGTAGCAGAGATTGATCCAAATGAACACAGATTGATGATTCATGGACTTGTTGAAAAGACACTAGTATTGACTATGGACGAGCTAAAGCGTTATCCAAGCGTAAGTCGTATTCATTTTATTGAGTGTCCTGCTAATGGAGGACCAGAGTGGAGAGGACCACAATTCCCATCATTACAATTTGCTAAAGGGATGATGAGTTGTGCAGAGTGGACCGGTGTATACATTAAAGATATTCTTAAAGATCTTGGTCTTAAGCCAAATGCAAGATGGATGCTTGCTGAAGGCGCTGATAATGCACATATGGGAAGAACCGTACCTATTGATAAAGTCCTTGATGATGCAATGATTGTGTGGGCACAGAATGGTGAGGCACTTCGACCTGAACAGGGGTATCCAATTAGACTGCTTGTTCCAGGCTGGGAAGGAAACCTTTGTGTCAAATGGCTCTGTCGTCTTGAGTTTGCATCTGAGCCATACTATGCAAAAGAAGAGACAGCAAAATATACAGCACTTACATCAAGTGGTAAAGCAATTCACCACTTCTATGCAAATGAGGTTAACTCCATCATTACCTCTCCTTGTCCTGAAAAACCTTGGACAGACCTTAAAAAAGGTGATATTGTAGAGATAGAAGGTCTTGCATGGTCTGGTATGGGTACAGTTGAAGGTGTAGATATTACCTTTGATGGAGGTAAGAATTGGGTCGAAGCAAGCCTTAAAGGTTTGGTATTGCCAAAAGCATGGACGAGATTTAGCTTTGTGTATAAGTGGAATGGAAAACCTATCATTCTTGGAAGTCGTGCAAGAGATGATGCAGGACATATTCAGCCAACCGTTAAACATGAAAGAGAAGTTGTAGGGGTTGAATCAGTATATCATAGAAATGGTATTCATACATGGGAAGTAACAGGAAAAGGGGAGGTGAACAATGTTCAGGTTTTATCGTAATTTTATATTATTGGTAGCGATAATGGCTACATCGGTAACTTTATTTGCTAAAAGCAGTACAGCAACAATTTATACAGATTCTTCTCGAGTTTATTCAAATGGCAAAAAGGTTATTGATGGTGGTACGACGTATCCTATCCAAAATAAAAAGACTTCCGCATATTTTGTAAATGAGAAAGCACACAAAACCTCTTTTAAACTTGGAAGAGCAGCAACTGCTGATGAGATTGAAGCATGGGATATTGATGTAATGCCTGATGGTACTGGTCTTCCAGAAGGAAAAGGTACAGTTGAAGAGGGTGATGCACTCTACGAGACGAAGTGTGCGTCATGCCACTTTGACTTTGGTACAGGTGGTTCAGGTTATCCCGCACTTCAGAAAGGGAATGCCTATGAAGGGCATAAGTCTATGCTCTTTCAGCGTGTAGGTGGCAATGATGAAGGTCCTATTCGTGTCTTCGGTACATATTGGCCATATGCGAGTACACTTTGGTGGTATATCAAAACAGGTATGCCACATCCTGCACCACTTTCGCTGACAGATGATGAGGTTTATGCAATTTGTGCCTATATTCTTTCAGTTAACGAAATAAAAATTGATGATGAAGAACTTGATGACGAGTATGAACTTAATAGAGAGAAGTTCCTTAAGATAAAAATGCCAAATGTTGATGGATTTATTCCTGAGATACGTGGTAAAAATGGTTTAGAAAATACACGTAAATTCTATAATAATTTTGCAAACTATGGTAACGGTACCCGCTGTATGAAGAACTGTTTTAAAGGGAAACCTAAATTAGCAAGAATTTCAGGCTCAGGGATTAGTGATTATCAGCCCCCTCTTTCAAACAAGAAAGACCTCCCTAAGAAAAAAGCAGGGTCTGGTAGTGAGCATCCAGGCAAGAAGGCCTATGAGGCATCATGCTCTGTATGTCATGCAACAGATGCAATGGGTGCACCGATGGTAGGTGATAAGAAGGCATGGAAAACTGTTTTGAAAAAAGGAATAGATAAAGTGCAGCATAACGCTATTCAAGGTATTAATGGTATGCCTCCTAAAGGAGGAACATCTTTACCTGATGAGGAGATTAAGCAGATTATAGACTATATGATAAAAAAGTCGAAGTAATTTATAATTATTTCATAATAAAAAGTGTTATAATAATACAAAGGGTAAATGCCTTTTGTATGCAAAAATTAATTTAAGTAAAGGACAAAGTATGAACAGAAGAAACTTTATCGGTTTTGGTGTATTAGCAATGGCGACATTGCCTGTAGCAGCCAGTGCAGCTACCAGTATCGATTTTAGAAAAGTGAAGCCTGATACATGGACAGCAAAAACAGTTGAAGATGCAATTAAGGCACTTTATGGTGAGATTAAACCTAAAGAGAGTGGTGTCAAAGTAAAAGCACCAAAAGTTGCAAGTAATGGTGGAGCCGTGCCTATTACTATCAAAACAGATATTCCTGCAAAAACAGTGGCACTTTTCCAAAATATGGATCCTGAAAGTACAGTTGCTGTATGGAATATCCCTGAAAATGCAGTAATTAACTACAGTGTTAAGATCAAGCTCAAGGCAACTGATGAGAATGGTGGTAATGGTGTGGTTACAGTAATTGTAGAAGGCAAAGACGGTAAGTTTTACAAGGGTACGGTTGCACTCAAGGTTGCAAAAGGTGGGTGTGAAGGCTAATGCTTCATACTATGATCTATAGAGAAAAAGATAGAAAGGATGATAAATGGGTAATATGAAAATTAAAGCAAAGCTTAAAAATGACGTAATCAACGTTAAAGCGATTGCAAAGCATGATATGTTGACATATGATCAAGCAAAAAAGAAGGGGAAGGAGGCAAATTTTATCACACATATTACTGCAAAAGTTGGTGATACAATTGTTTATGATGTTTCTACAAGCCAATTCCTCGCCAAGAACCCACTGTTTAAGTTTAAGTTCAAGGGTGCCAAGAAGGGCGATAAACTTACTATTACTTGGGTTGACTTGTCAGGAAATACTATTTCTGGAACTAAAAAAATTAAGTAAAAAAATGTCACTCTGTTGACCTTTGACAGGGTGACAACAATTCATTTTATATGAGTACTTCTCTTAGTATTTCTATAAAATGATTTCTTTGCATTTTAGATAATATGGCTTACTTCAAACCAGTGAGGCTCTATACGAATTAGTGTCATCTCTTTTCTTTGCTGAAAATGTGATACTATATCAAAGCTTTCCTCTCCATACCCCTCTTTGTATTCATCAATAAAAGTTGCATAAATATCCTCTTTTATCGCACTGATTTCATAGATAACTTTATGATAAGTTTTCTTCTCTTTTTGCCATATTTCTCTCTTTTTTTCGTTGAGATTGATGCTACCGTAGCGCTCTTCTTTGGGTAGTGTTATATTCATTTCAAGATAAGTACGCATAGATGCTATCATGTGTTGTAATTGATGAAGAGGAGTATTTTCTAAGCCAGTATTGATAATTGTGGCAAGTGCTTGTGTGTATCCCCATCTTCCAGAGATAGGGAGATCTACATCAAAAGTAGCTTTGATAAGAGAGGATATAGGTTCTTTGGAAGAAAATTGTTTAAAGGTTGGCATATTAGGCTACTCCTTATTTTTAGAGTCCTGCCTCTTTAATTGCTTCTGTTTTGGCATGTGCAATAAGTGGATCAATCACAAGGTCAAGATTGCCATTATTGACAATATCATCAAGGGCATAGAGGGTTAGACTAATTCGGTGATCTGTCAAACGATTCTGTGGATAGTTGTAGGTACGAATCTTTTCTGATCGGTCTCCTGAGCCAACCTGAAGTTTGCGTTGTCCTGCAGTTTCGTTGAGTTGCTTTTGAAGCTCTGCTTCATAGACACGTGCTTTGAGTACTTTCATTGCCTTGTCTTTATTCTTATGTTGAGATTTTTCATCTTGAATTGCAACAACAATACCAGTAGGAATGTGTGTTAAACGAACGGCAGAGTCGGTAGTGTTAACTGACTGTCCTCCACAACCACTAGAGCGATAAACATCCATCTTAATCTCATTTGGCTTGATATCAATTTCTATATCATCAACTTCAGGAATAATGGCAACGGTAATAGCAGAAGTATGTACTCGTCCTTGTGTTTCAGTATCAGGCACACGTTGGACACGATGGGTACCTGCTTCGTACTTAAGCCTAGAATATACACCTTTACCCTTAATTTGAGCAATGAGTTCCTTGTATCCACCGGCTGTACCATCGCTAGTGCTAACAATTTCGACTTTCCAGTATTTTTGTTCTGCATAACGCGAGTACATACGGAATATATCAGCAACAAAAAGAGCACTTTCATCTCCACCAGCACCAGCACGAAGCTCAAGAAAGATATTTTTTTCATCATTCTTGTCTTTTGGGATCATAAGAATTTTAATTTCCTCTTCAAGTTTAGGCAGTAAAGGTTCAAGTTCACACAACTCTTCTTTTGCCAAATCTCCAAGATCAGGGTCTCCTTGTAGCTCTTTATTCTCTTCAATGGTTTTGGCAGTTTCAAGATAGTATTTTGCCTTTTCAACTAGTTCATTTAGTCCAGACTGTTCTTTGTTGAGTTCTGTCATTTTACCAATATCTGAACCAATATCTGGTGAACTAAGCAGTTTGCTAATCTCGTTATATCTGTCTATAAAAGGTTGAAGTTTTTCTTTAAACATAGGCTTTTGTATTAATTAAAGGTATATAAAAGTTAAAAAGAGGAGAGGTCAAAAACTGCTTATGCAGCCTCAAGTTTATTGACCATTTTGTGAAGACGACTTACTTTTCTTGCAGCAGTTTGCTTTTTAATAAATCCTTTGCTGACAAGTGCATGGATTTTCTTATTGGCAAGCTTAAATGCTTCTGTTGCTACTGATTTGTTGCCAACTTCTACTGCTTCATGAACAGCTTTGATAATATTTTTAAAACGTGTTCTATAGTATCTATTTCTTTCTGTTCTCTTTGCTGTTTGCAAAATACGTTTTTTTGCTGACTTATGGTGTGCCATTAGAATTCCTTTGGATAAATAATTGTGCCCACTCCAAACAATATAGAGTGAAAATAGTTCGCGAATGATATCGCAAACAAGATTAAAGATAAATTAAAATGGAGTGCTAAACGAAGTTAATGAAATTTAGATAGAATAAAACCAATGATTTAAAAACACAAGGAATTTTATAGTGGCACTTTTTGGAACAGATGGTGTACGAGGGAAAGCAGGAAAAAAAGTTAGTGCGATTAACACAATGCGCCTCGCAATGGCAACAGGGATATGTTTTAAACAATTTGTAAAAACAAAAAAGATACTGGTAGGAAAAGATACCCGCAGAAGTGGTTATATGATTGAGAATGCATTGGTTTCTGGTTTGACGGCAGTGGGATTTGATGTGATTCAAGTAGGCCCTATGCCTACACCAGCAATAGCCTTTCTCACAGAGAATATGCGCTGTGATGCAGGAATTATGATCTCGGCAAGTCATAACCCCTACTACGATAACGGTATCAAGTTTTTTGATACAAAGGGCAACAAGATTAGCCGTACCAAAGAGGAGATGATTGAGACAATCTTTAAAGATGATGTAGCCATAGAAGAGGCTCAAGTGACAGGCAAGAGTATTGGGAAATCTAAGCGTATTGATGATGTAATTGGGCGCTATATTGTTCATATTAAAAATTCCTTTCCTAAACCATTGACTCTTGCAGGTTTGCGTATCGTAATAGATTGTGCCAATGGTGCAGGGTATATTGTTGGACCAACAATTCTTCAGGAACTTGGCGCAGAAGTTATTGTTATTGGTAATAGCCCAAATGGATTTAATATCAATGAAGGGTGTGGTGCAATGCATCCTGAGAAACTTGCCAATACTGTTTTGGAAAATCGGGCAGATATTGGCATTGCTCTTGATGGTGATGCTGACAGAGTAGTACTTGTAGATGAAAAAGGTGAAGTTGTTGATGGAGATAAATTAATAGGGGTGTTGGCCGCCTATTTAAAAGAGCGTGGTATGCTACAAGGAGATGGCGTAGTGGCAACAGTTATGAGTAATCAGGGACTGGATGAATATCTATCTTCTTGTGATCTGCATCTTTATCGTTCTGCCGTAGGAGATAAGAATGTTGTAGAACTCATGCAACATAAAGGGATTAATTTTGGTGGAGAACAGAGTGGGCACATTATCTTTTCTGATTATGCAAAAACAGGAGATGGAATCTCTAGCGCACTTCAGGCACTGGCATATCTTGTCACTACCAGCAAAAAGGCAAGTGAAGCTTTTAATCCTTATGACTCTTATCCGCAGATGCTAGTAAGCCTTTTAGTGAAAGAAAAATACCCTTTTGAGGAGATAGAAGGTCTCAAGATACTTCAGCAGGAAGTTGAAGCAAAAGGAATACGCCATCTCTTCCGTTATTCTGGTACCGAGAATAAGATCAGACTGTTACTTGAGGGCAAAGAAGAAAAAATACTTGATGAGATGATGAAGAAATGTATTTCTTTTTTTAAGGGTGTATTGGTCTAATGCGCTATTTTACTATTTTTCTACTGGCTGCAGTTGGTACATTTGTGATTGATCAGGAGATTAAAGCACTATTTCTAGAAGGGTTTTATAAAGAGGGGGCATGTATTGATTTAGAATTACATTTTAATCAAGGCATTGCATTTTCAATGTTTACTTTTATTGGTCCATATTTAAAGTGGATACAAATATTTATTGTAGTGACAATTCTTTACTCTGTACTCAAAGAGAATTATCTGTATCGATATGCTTTTCCTGTTGGGTTGTTTATTGGTGGAGCATTGGGGAATATCTATGATCGTTTTGTACATAAAGGGGTAGTGGATTATGTGGCATGGCATTGTGGTTTTAACTTTGCTGTCTTTAATTTTGCCGATGTAGCAATTGATATAGCGGCAGTATGGGTACTTATTGCAACCTATTTTTTCTCTAAAGATAAAGTAGACAGATAAGAATATTACTATGAGACTAGCATGTATGGATATATTTCTTTTATTGGCAGAAGCAATAATCAAAGAAAAGGGGTTGTATGCTCTCGATCAGAAGTATTGAACTGTACCCTCCAATAATACAAAAGAAATTCTCTAAATTAATCTATTTTGAGGTGACAGAATGAAACAAATAATTATACATAGTATTGCAGGAGTGTTGTTGGTAAGTATACTTTTTTTTAGTTTTCATGCCTATAGAAGTGCAAAAAAATATGAAGAAAAAACTGCATTACTAGTAGCACAGATGAGTGCTAAATCATTGGTAACCTATCGGGCACAGGAGCTGGTAGAGGAGCTATCGTTTGGTTTCTATAAGAATAAAAAACATGAAATGCTTCAAGAGATAGAAGAGAAACAGCATTTTTATAAAACACAGAGTAGAAGCTATACTCTTTATGCGATTAGTGCATTATTAATACTGCTTTTGGGATATTTTGTTATTTCTTTACGTATGTTTACCTTTTTTGGTGCTATTACGGCAGGAGTGATGCTCTTTTTTGGTTTTGTTAGCCCTATGCTGATGATTACTATCCATAAAAAAGTGGAGTATCTTGGGGATGTAGTGTTGTCATTTGAATCAAAAAGTATTATTGGCTCCATTGCCAAACTCTTTGAAAATGGTGATATTGCTGTTGCCATAGTTATTTTATTCTTCTCTATACTTATTCCTATTGTTAAAGTATTGTCAATATTATTTATTTCCCTCTTTACAGAAAACCGTTTTGCACACAGTATTATAGAGTTCTTTAAGGTAATTGGAAAATGGTCCATGATTGATGTCTTTGTAGTGGCAACTTTTTTGGCTTATTTGACAGTTGATAAAGGCGATGTCAGTCGTGCTGAAATTGAAGTAGGATTCTACTTCTTTTTGGTATATGTAATTGTTTCAATGTTGGTGAGTTTGGGCGCGAATAGAATGCTACATCAAGTTAAAGATAGTTAGATTACCATCTTCACATCCTTATGGCTTTGAAAAGACTCAAAAAGTCTGTCTCTCTCTTCTTTACTTTCTACAATACATGATGTATTGTAGGTGGTGAACTTTCCTGTTTGTGATGTATTTCCTAAGCTATTACAATGCTCTCTTCCGCCCATCACTTCCTCAATACAAGCTTCGAGTTTTTTCTTATCTCTTCCAATGATTTTGAATCTCCAGTTGGTAGGGTATGTAATAACTGGTTTATCCTGAGTATCATTGTCAAATATCATAGCACACTCCTTTGAAATAGGTTTGATAATTTAAGTAAGCTCAATAGCCACAGTATAGCATAAAGAATTAGCCTTAATATACCTAATATGTAAAATACTATTTAAAGGTAATATATCTATCTTAAGTGTTAATTCTATGATAGTCCCCTGATTTCCCACCACTCTTATGTTCAAGCTGTATATTGCGAATAGTCATGCTTTTATCGATAGCTTTGAGCATATCATAAATTGTGAGAAGTCCAATACTAACGCCGGTAAGCGCTTCCATCTCTACCCCAGTTTTTCCTGTAAGTTTTGTTGTGATGGTGAGTTTGAATCCAGGAAGTTCTGGTATCTCTTTAATATTTGTTTTGATAGAGGAGAGCATGAGTGGGTGGCACATAGGAATAAGCGTACTAGTTTGTTTGGATCCCTGAATGGCTGCAATGACTGCAGTTTGCAAGACAGGACCCTTTTTTGTGGTATTGGCAATAACGGCATCAAAGGCCGCTTGTCCTACCTCTATGATGCCACTGGCTATGGCAATACGTGTAGTATTGTCTTTATCGGAGATATCAACCATTTTAGGTTTATTGTGTTCATCTAAATGAGTAAGGTTCACATGAAGTCCTAATTTGAGTATTTTTTTGAGTATTTTAACATAAAAATATGACGAAAATAAATTTTTATTGATGGTTAAAATAAATAGTTGACGTTTTTTATTAAAGAATTATGTATTTTTAACATCAAATATTGTACAATATTTTAAATTGGAAAAGGAGGGTTATGACGTACGCATATTTAAGACAGATGCCAGGTTGCAGTCACTTGTCACAGCAACAACGTTCTATTCTCTCTTTTGCATTGACACAAAGAATACAGATAGATAAAGAGGTAATTGAGTATAGTGCCAAGAGCCGTCCAATTGAAGAACGTGAGGAGTTTGAAAAATTCCTTCAGTCACTTCAGGAGAATGGTGACAGAATCATTATTGCTCATTTATCAATTTTGAGTCATGTGGTTGAAGAACTTGTGAAGGTGATTAACTGTATGCTAAGTCGCAAAATTATACTCTATATTGCCAATACCAAAACAGTGGTGACAGAAGAGACGCTACTGACCGAAGTTCTCCCTCTTCTTGGCGATACAAAGGAGATAAAGAGAGTCAAAACAGGACAGATTGGTCGCCCAAAAGGTAGCAAATCATCCTCTAAATTTGATATCTATCAGACACAAATCGTCTCACTTCTTAAAAAAGAGATGAGCGTTAGTGCCATTGCAAGAGAGTTGAGGGTGAGTCGTAGTTCCCTAAAAGACTATATTGAATCTAGAGGTATTAGAGAACTAGTAGAAGGATCGTGGATGGAGATAGCTACACCACAGAAAATATCGGAGGCAGATAACACTGTGTTGATTTGTCCTTTTGAGCAAGAAGAGAATGAATTTAAAATAAATAAAATAGAAAGGAAGCAGTCATGGAGCAAGTAGTAGGAGTAGAGAAAGTCGATCAAAGCAGTAAATCCAAGAAGAACAAAGCAAAAGAGTATCTAAAGGGGTGGATATCTTATCGTATCAAGAGGTATTGGGCTTATATGATAGCAACAGTAGTAGCACTTGGAATGCCATGGATTACGATCAATGAAAACCATTTATTTCTTTTGAGTTTTGATCATAAGAAACTACACCTTGCTGGAGTAGCATTTGATATGCAAGAGCTCTACTTGATGCCATTTCTACTGATGTTACTCTTTCTTGGTATTTTTGCTGTGACGGCAGTAGGCGGTCGGGCATGGTGTGGCTGGGCATGTCCTCAGACTATTTTCCGTGTCGTCTACAGAGATTTTATTGAGACAAAGTTGCTTGGATTGCGAAAGCGTATTAAAAATAAGCAACAAGAACCAGATATGAGTAAGTTAGAAAATAAAATTAAAAAAATAATTGCAATAGTGCTCTGGTCATCACTTTCTATTATTGCAGCAGCTGATTTTATGTGGTACTTTGTGCCACCTGAAGAGTTTTTTACATATTTACAGTATCCTGCCGACCACATGGTAATGATAGGGTTTGTATTGGGGGTTGCACTCTTTTTGGTTGTAGATATTGTGTTTATTAAAGAGGATTTTTGTATTTATATCTGCCCCTATAGCCGTGTACAGTCAGTACTATATGATGATGATACACTGATGGCAATCTATGACCCAATTCGTGGTGGTGGGATATATGAGGGACATGGAAACGATAGACATAAGGCTTTCAATAAACAAAAAGAGCTCAAAGCTATTCACTCTCAGGCAGAATGTACAACCTGCGAGAGCTGTGTAACGGTCTGTCCGACACACATAGATATTCGTAAAGGGCTTCAGCTTGAGTGTATCAACTGTCTTGAGTGTGTTGATGCTTGTACGCAGGTCATGGGAGCACTTGGAAAACCAAGCTTGGTACAGTGGTCAAGTGTGGTTGAAACAGAGAAGCATGAGCGAAAAACGAAAATATTTAGACCAAAGGTTATTGCCTACTTCACGATACTGACAATTGTTCTTGTAGCACTGTTTGCAATGGGAAGCAAAAAAGAGCATATGTTGCTTAATATTAATAAAACAACCAGACTTTATAAGATTCTTGATGGCGGTGTCGTTGAAAATGATTATATATTCCTCTTTGCCAATACAGATAGCAAGCGCCATACCTACTATTTTGAAATTGAAGAACCATTAAAAAAGAAAATCCATATTGTGAGACCTAAAAATTCATTTAGTATTGCTTCAGGTAAAAAGCGTAAGAAGGTCGTTGTACTTAGAACAAATATTGAACTAGCCGATAGTACACGTAAAGATGTGCCGATACCAATTACAATCAAAGCATATGCTATTGATGATAAAGAGAAGGTTGTAGTAACAAGACATACTGTTTTTGTTTATCCTCGTGCAGATCTTTTGAAAAAATAGGAGTTTGTATAAAATAGATATTTCTAAATTTTATTTGGCTTAGGATGTGAATTTATGTAACACCTTAATACTAAATTTTTAGAAAAAAATTATATAGACTTAATTAAGATAAAATTTATCCTAATTAAGTCATAATCCATTTATCTAAAACTAAATCAAAAGGATATTAAATGGCAACAGTAACATTTAAAAGTGACATTGTATGTAACCTAGCAGGTACAGAATTAAACATAGGCGACACAGCACCAGTGGTAACAGTAGTAAACTGTAACCCAATGCTTCAGGATGAGCAGATAGGTGGAGAAGGTAAAGTTCAACTTATAATTGCAGTACCATCATTAGACACAGGTGTATGTGATGCTGAAACTAGAAGATTTAATACAGAAGCAGCATCTTTAGATGGTGTAGAAGTTATGACAGTTTCTATGGATTTACCATTTGCTGCTGCTAGATGGTGTGGAGCTGCTGGAATCGAAAACATCAAAGTATGTTCAGATTTTAGAAACAAAGATTTTGCAAATGCTTACGGTGTTCTTTTGGCTGACGGTCCTTTAGCTGGTGTAACTGCAAGAGTTATCTTTGTAGTTGGTAAAGATGGAAAAGTTGCTTATAAGCAGGTTGTTCCTGAAATTACGGAGGAGCCTAACTATAACGAAGCAATTGAAGCAGCTAAATCTGCAGCAAATGCGTAATTATACTATAGCATGATAACACGACAAAGTCCTTTGGCTTTGTCTCTTCTTTTTCTTCATAGCCCCATAACTATTATTTTGTTACAATCACTCTATGTTACATTTAAGATATATTATAGTCACCACTATGCTTTTTCGAACATATGACTCTTTGCATCGTATCTTCTATTCTATATCAATAAAATATAGGGATAATGAGAAGACAAGGAGATGTTATTATTAGTCGTTACACACAGAAACAAATAGATAAATTCAATCGCCAAAAATATATTACTGAACTTGAAAAGGTTGGTAAAAATATTTTTCGTATGTTGCGTGATACAATGGTTACTTCTCAGGATTTTTCTGTAAAATTTAAAAAACTTAAAGTGAAACTAGATTGGAGAGAAACTATACATTTGGATTCGGAGTATCATCAAGAATTAAAACAATATATTGGTCATCTTTATGCAAAAACATGTGAAAATAAAGCCTTTGATAATGTACTATTTAATGATATGCGAGATACAGAGATGAGTAATTTAAATCGTTTACAGAAAATAAAGAATGCCAGCTCTTACAAAAAAGATAAACACAAAGCAAAACAGGAAAATGAAGACTGGGGCTAAGGTTTTAATAGGGTACCATAGGGAGAATTATGAAATTCAATACAGTATTGGTAATAGTAGTTATTGAAATAATTTTTTTTATCAGTGGGTGTAGCTATAAATATAAGATAAACAAAATACAACATGATACCAATGTAAGCAAAATACAACATGATACCAATGTAAGCAAAATACAACATGATACCAATGTAAGCAAAATACAACATGGTATTAAGGTGAGCAAAAAACGACATAGTATTAAAGTGAATAAAATACCATATAATATCAAAGTGTGTCGAAAAGAACTATCATATGGTTTAGAGATTAGGAAAGATCAGATTATTGATAGGCTGATTGCATATAAGTCGAAGCGGAAAATAGAGGGATATAGAGATGGTAAAAAAGTTTTTGAATCTCGTATATCTTTGGGTAAAAATGCAGATAAAGGGGATAAGATACAAGAAGGTGATTATCGTACACCTGAAGGCAATTATACGATTATTCGTAAAAAATGTCACCCAAGGCTCTACCGATCATTATTGATTTCTTACCCAGATGCACAAGATATTGTGGAGGCAAAATCTAAAGGAGTTAAACCTGGAGGATATATTACAATTCATGGACAGCCCAGATGGAATGCAGATGACAAGTATGATTTTTATACACTTTCGCACGACTGGACACAAGGATGTATAGCAATACCCAATAAAAAAATAGTACAGTTATGGGTTGGAATTAGAAATGGTGTACCAATTACAATTTACCCTTGAGTATATTTTAGCTATATTCGAGAAAAATTATATTATTATGTTAAATCTGGTATATTATTATGTTAAATCTAGAAGGAGAATAAAATGAAAAAGTATATCGTTTTTCTTTGGAGTTTTTTTGCTATAACATTTGGATTTTCGGGTGGAGATATGGGAAGAGAAGATATAATAGTCCCAAATTTAGGTGCTATAACACAGATTGAGAAGCCATACTATCCAAAGAAAATCTATATTGATGAAGAGACTAATTTAATGTGGCAGGATGCATCTTATACTGATGCAGAGGATGGTGCTTATGCCAATAATTACTCAGTAGGCAAAGTTGGTGTGTTTCAACATGCGGTGCGTTATTGTCACAACCTTGATTATGCAGGCTACCAAGATTGGCGACTTCCTACTGCAAATGAGCTCATGGCAGTTCATCATCAGATTGGACAGAACTTTGTTTATTTTAGAAGCAAGGACTTTTGGACATCAACACCAACAACAGCAGGAAAGCATTATGTAGTCTATCCTGCAGATGCTTATAGATACAAAAGAAGCAAGAAGCAATCAAACTATATCCGCTGTGTGCGCCATACTTAAGCCTCTTTAAAGGAGTTTAATTTCTTCTTGAAGTGTAATATTAAAGTCCTTTAAAACCCTTTCTTTTGCTAGCTCAAGTAGTAAAATAGCATCTTTATAGGTTCCTTTTCCAGTATTGATTAAAAAATTAGCATGGACACTGCTCCATGCCATGCCTCCTTGACGATACCCCTTTAGTCCTACTGCTTCAATAAGTCTGCCTGCATAATCTTGAGGAGGATTCTTAAAAACTGAACCTGCACTAGGGTCACGAGGCTGATTGTTTCTGAGTACGAGTAGCTTATTTAATAGTATCTTATTAAACTTCTGTTTTATTTCAAATCGTGCAGCTGTGGCTACACCTTTTAGTTTAGCAAAGCGGTAACCGTATTCAATCTTAGTTTTTTCTATCCACTTTCCATCTATTTTGATACTATGAAGTATATTGAAAACTTCGTAATCCTTTACCCCTGCATTCATTGCTAGCATGCCACCTAGTGTTCCTGGAAGTTTACTACAAAACTCAAATCCACCAATATCCTTATTTTTACAATAGGAGATAATGCGCCCCGTAGCCATAGCAGCACCAATTTCAAGAAGTCCGTTTGACTCTTTAATGTATGAAAAGTCTTTGCTTAGCATCATTAGTGGCGGAGGATTAGATGAGATGAGTAGGTTATTGGCACCACCGATGAGGTAATGATTAGAAGGGATAAGGTCATCTTTTTCAATCATAAGTACTTTGGTGGGCTGACCAATTTTAATACTGGAATATTGGGAGAAATCGATAATTTTGGTATACACCTTCTATCTCGCTCGAAGTTTGTTATACTCTTTAGGTATTAGGTAGTCTTCTGTTTTAATAGGGTACTCCCATATCCCATGCTCAGAACCAATGTTATATAGTTTATCTAATGCTTTTATTTGAAGTGTAGAAAGTTCAACTGATTCATTAGAGGCATACATATCAAGGTATTTTGTGAGCATCTTGTCTGAAATTCGCACTAGACTATCGGTTTCAAGTTTTGCACAAAGCTCATCTTTTCTTTCATTGGCAATTTTAACACCATCGATAAGAATATTTTCAATGTCAATGGCACGATTTAAAGGCAAACTTCTTCGTAATGCCATACCACCTAGTGGCAGAGGCAACCGTTCTCCCGCCAATTCTATCCAAATATCCCATATCTCTTTTTCGACTTCCAAACTTTTATCAAAGTTAAGAATTGATTCATGTATGAGTATGCCTGCATCAACGTCACCATCTATAACAGCTTGTTCAATTTCAAGAAAATTCATATAGACGGGATGTGCATCAGGATAGTAGATGCGAAAGAGCATAGCATTGGTGGTATAATGACCCGAGAGTGCCACCTTGAAGTGACGCTTGAGCTTTTTCCCTTTGTGTTTGATGAGTTTTGGACCATAGCCTTCGCCAAAGCTGACTGCTGTACGAAGGAGGGCATACTCCTCTTTAATAAGTGGATACATTCCAAAAGAGATGGCAGAGACATCATAAGTACCTTTGATTGCTTCTGTATTTAGTGTCTCGATATCAAGTCCAATATTCTCGAATATTAAACCTTTAGTATCGACCCATCCAAATTTAATAGCATAATACATGAATATATCGTCCGCATCAGGAGAGTGTGCAAGTTGAATGGTATTTGGCATGCATGAAACCTTTATGAATCAATGAAAGTATTTTAGCATAAGGAGGCACAAAAAGAAGAGGTATTAAGATTACCATGTATAGTTGTATTGCAGTAAAGTATTAAAAAATATGACAATATGACATATTTTTATCTTTTTTGTATCACTTAATTTACAATAGTACCATGACTAAATAGCTAATGTTTATTTAGATAAAATGACTTCAATAATAAAGGATAAGGATATGACAATGGCGATGGATGCACAAAAACAAAAAGCACTCGATATGGCGATTAGACAAATTGATAAAACGTTTGGAAAAGGAACCTTGATGCGACTGGGCGACAAGGAGTTTGAGCCGATTGAAGCAATTTCTACTGGCTCACTTGGATTAGATATGGCTTTAGGAATTGGTGGTATTCCTCAGGGACGTATTGTTGAGATTTATGGTCCAGAGTCTTCGGGAAAGACTACATTAGCGCTACAGACTATTGCGTCAGCACAAAAACAAGATATGATATGTGCTTTTATTGATGCAGAACATGCACTTGATGTAGTATATGCAAAGAATCTTGGGGTTGATACAGATAATCTACTAATTTCACAACCTGATTTTGGAGAACAAGCATTGGATGTGCTTGAAACCCTAGCACGTTCTGGAGCGGTTGATTTGATTGTAATTGACTCGGTTGCAGCATTAACACCCAAGAGTGAAATTGAAGGAGATATGGGTGATCAGCATGTGGGGTTACAGGCACGCTTGATGTCTCAGGCACTTAGAAAACTGACAGGATTACTACATAAGACAAATACAACTGTCATTTTTATTAATCAAATTCGTATGAAAATTGGTACAATGGGGTATGGTTCACCTGAAACAACAACAGGTGGTAATGCATTAAAATTCTACTGTTCTGTGCGTATTGATGTTAGGCGTATTGCTACATTAAAGCATGGGGAATCTCAGATAGGAAACCGAGTTAAGGCAAAAGTAGTCAAAAATAAAGTAGCACCACCATTCAGACAAGCAGAATTTGATATTATGTTTGGTGAAGGTATTTCTTATGAAGGAGAGTTGGTAGATTACGGTGTCAAACTCGATATTATCGATAAGTCCGGTGCATGGTTTAGTTATGGAGCAGAAAAGCTTGGGCAAGGAAAAGAGAATGCAAAATTAATTCTCAAAGAGAACCCTAAACTTCGGATTGAAATTGAAGAAAAAATTAAAGAAGCACTTGGTTTTGGGGAAGGGCTAACTATGAATACAAAAGAGATTAAGGAGGGTGAATAGTAAAAATATTTTTTTACTATTGTAGTTCTAAAAATCTAAATTTAATATCTACAATAAAATTTCTCTTATTGCATGTATAATTATGATACGGGGTAGAGCGGGTACCAGGCAAGTATGCTCATTTAAGTATAGGGTAATTTTTGCTAGAATAAATAATAATTACATGATTAAGAAAAGGAATAGAATGATCTTTATTGATGATATAGTGGCAACAGAGGTGATGGATAGTCGAGGAAATCCAACAGTTCGTGCAACAGTTAGTCTCAGCGATGGAACCGTAACAAGTGCAATTGTTCCAAGTGGAGCAAGTACAGGAAAGCGTGAAGCGTTAGAGCTACGTGATGGCGGTAACCGTTATATGGGTAAAGGGGTACTTCAGGCATGTGAAAATGTTAATGGACCAATTAATGATGCACTAGTAGGTCTCAGCCCTTTTAATCAAGCAGAGATTGATTTGATAATGAAAGAGGCTGATGGTACACACAACTATGGAAACCTTGGTGCCAATGCAGTATTAGGGGTCTCCATGGCAGTAGCACGTGCAGCGGCACAATCATTGAAAATGCCTCTCTATCGTTATCTTGGTGGAGCTAATGCAGTTGTGATGCCCGTACCGATGCTTAATATTATCAATGGTGGTGAGCATGCAAATAATTCGGTTGATTTTCAGGAGTATATGATAGTACCAGTTGGATTTGATCAATTTTCTGAAGGACTTCGTGCTGCAACTGAGGTATATCATAACCTCAAAAAGATTATTGACAGCATGAATGAGAGTACGGCCGTGGGTGATGAGGGTGGTTTTGCTCCAAACTTAAAGAGTAATGAAGAACCTATTCAGATCATTATGAAGGCAATTAAAGAAGCTGGATATAATCCAAGAGAGCAGATTGCCATAGCACTCGATGTTGCTGCCTCTGAACTTGTGAATGATGAGGGAAAATATGTTCTAAAATCTGAGAATAGAGAATTAACAAGTGAGGAAATGGTCTCTTACTATACTGAAATGGTTGAGAAATATCCCATTATTTCCATCGAAGATGGTTTAAGTGAAGATGACTGGAGTGGCTGGAAAGTGCTGACAGAAAAACTAGGTGATAAGATTCAACTTGTTGGAGATGATCTATTTGTGACTAACGTCTCTATTCTTGAAGAGGGCATCAAGAAAGGTGTTGGGAACTCTATTTTGATTAAACCTAATCAGATTGGTACGGTTAGCGAAACAATGCAGACAGTACGTCTTGCTCAGCGCTCAGGCTATACCTGTGTAATGAGTCACCGTTCTGGGGAGAGTGAAGATACTTTTATTGCAGATTTTGCTGTAGCACTTAATACAGGCGAGATCAAAACAGGATCCACAGCAAGAAGTGACAGGATTTCCAAATATAATAGACTACTCGAGATAGAGGCTGAGCTTGGCCAGTTCGAGTATCTTGGTACTTCTATTTTTAATCGATAGAGGAGAAAAACTTTGGTAGATACAAAAGAGGTTATATTGATGACAGGACTTCCTCCTAAAACCCTTTTTTTAATAACTATTGCCATCTTGCTTTTTGGTATTTATGTGGGTGTTTTGATTTATGGGGAGAATTCATTGACTGTATTGCAACACCTTAGAGAGAAAAAAGCAGTATTAAAACAAGAGATACAGATTTTGAAAATAAAGAATCAAAGACTTCAAAAAGAATATTTTGAGCTGAAGCAATTAGAACCCAAGGAGTAGTAGATGACAAGACAATATGTATGGATGATGGTTCTACTGGTAACAACGATAGGTATGGGCGCTACAGTGAATCCTTTTGAGTTGAATGAGAATTTTCAGAAGCTGCAACAGGATCAGGATACTTTTCTTAAAGAATTTAAGAATTCTTCTAAAAAACTTAGAGCAATTCAAAAAATAAAAGATAGTATTAAGGATAGCAAAGGTTTTCCAGAAAAAATGCTGACAGCAGAAACTCCTATAAAACCAGAAAATATTTCCAATAAAAATGAGATACCCGAGAAGGTTGTTGGGACTAAAGAGGAACCAACTAAGATTGATATTAATATTACAAGAGAGAAAATAGAGAAAGCAAAGAGAGCAGATGAGGAATTTAAAAAAGCAATTCAGGAGGTTAGCTAGGAAGATTAATCTGATTTCTTCTCTTGTAACTGTAAAGTTTTAATAATCACCATAACAATAAGAATCTCAAAAATACTTGCAAGAATGAGCTGATAGTAACTAAGAAGATCTAGCAATGTTGTCTCATATCCTATGGTCGCAACTGCAACAAGGAGGGTCAAAGGCATTGACAGTGAAAGTCCCACTAAAAGAGCCTCTTTTGAACCATAGATATGTTTAAGTGCAACAGCCGCCAACACTCTTGAAAGTATCATAAGAAATGTGATAAGTATCGCACCCGTTAAAACCCCTTCAAAAGCTAAAGATCGTATATCAAATGATGCACCTACATGGATAAAAAAAAGTGGTACAAGAAATCCAAATCCAAGGCTTGACATTTTTTTCTCTAGCTCCTTTTCGTGATGAAAAAATGCCGAGATAGCAACTCCAGCGATAAACGACCCTAGTGCCAATTCCAAATCAAGCGAGAGCATAACCGCAATTAAAATAAAAAAGAGTGCCATAGCAAGGCGGATATCCTGATCAGAAGTATTAAATTTGGGAACTAGAGTACGTTTAAATTCTGGGAACCACCAGAAGAATAGGTGTAATACTTTGTAGAGTAGATAGACTGAAACCATAAATGTTGCGAGATAGGCTATTTTTTCAAGAAGTTCAAGGGTTAGACCAGTTGTGCTGGCAGCATCAAAAATGGTTAGTACAGCAATAGAGAGTATCTCTCCGAGTACTCCTGTAATAAATGCTAGTTTAATCCATAATTGTTCTTTGCCATAGGTTTTTGAGAGAGAGGCAAGCAGACCAATGGAAATTAGAGGCATAGAGATAATAATGATTGTATTAAGATTAAACAATAGCCCTGATCCAACAGAGAAAAGTGTTATTAAAAATAAAAAAAGTATACTTTTATGAAGAATATCTTTGGGGCTACGTGTGATCTGTTTGAGATCTACTTCCATCCCGGCAAGAAACATTAGATAAAGAAAGCCTACCTCGGCGATTAGGTCAAAATAGGAGTTTTCTTCAATCATTCCTAAAAAAGCAAATAGTGATCCCAAAATAATTTCGATAGCAGGAATGGGCATTCTTAGAAATTTAGACATAAAGGGGCTACTCCAGATTAACAGTGAAAGAGTAAGAATGAGTGTAATGTTAGTGTGTATCACAATTAGTGCCTATCTCAAGTCCAAGAGATTCTAGCATTTCTCTATCTTTACTAGGTACTTGTCCTGGAGTGGTCAGATAGTTTCCAATGACAATAGCATTAGCGCCTGCCTCAAAGATTTTTGCTTCATCACCCTCAAAAAGAAGTTCTCGTCCACCAGCAATCATTAAAATATGATCCTTACCCAAAAGTACTCTTGCTTTCCGTATGATATGTAGTGCTTCACCTTGATTGATATTACGTGTTTTGATAGGCAAGGCAGGGTTTGGATGATAAAAGTTAAGTGGACTAGATTCGGGTTGGAGTGAAGCAATAGCTTCAAGTAGGTCGTCTCTGTCTTGGGCTGTTTCTCCCATACCAAAAATACCTCCACTACAAAGTTTGAGCCCAACTGACTTGATATTCTCGCAGGTTTGATAACGTTCGTGCCATCCATGTGTTTGGCAAATATTGGGATAGTAGTGCTCTGATGTTTCAAGATTGTGATTATAGCTGTCGATGCCATGCTTTTTTAAGTAAGATAATTGTTCTTTATTTGCAGTACCATTACACGCAATAAGATTAAGCCCCTCTACTTCTGCTTTGATTGCCTCTGCAGCACGTGCAACAAAATCAACCTTTTTATCATCAAGTCCTTTTCCTGCAGTAACAAGACAGTATCCCAATGCACCATATTCTTTGGCTTGTTTTGCTTCACTAACAATCTGTTCAATTGGCTTAAAGCTGTACCGCTTAATATCAGCATGATAGCGGATACTTTGTGTACAAAACTTACAATCTTCCAAGCAGGTACCACTGAGAATGTTATTAATGGCACAGAGAAATACCTGTTTCATCTATTTGGCTTCTTCTTTGTGTTTACATTTAAAGCACTCATAAACCTCTTTATTTTTGAGTATTTTTTTACCCATTAGATAGTCACATTTTGGACATTTTTGATCTACTGGTTCAAAATTAGTAATAAATTTACATTTGGGGTAGTTGCCACAACCGTAGAATTTTCCCCGTCTTCCTTCACGCTCTTGTAGCTTACCACCACATTTTGGACAAGGGACTTTAAGCTCTTTGGGTGGCGTAAGTGACTTAGCATTTTTACACTTGGGATAGGCCGAACAGGCGAGAAATTTTCCCCGTCTAGAGTTTTTGATGATCATAGCAGAACCACATTTTTCACACTTCTCATCAGTCTCTTCAGGTTGTTCGGATTCTGTACCATCTGTATTTTTAGTATATTTACATTTAGGGAAGTTTGAACAGGCAATGAATTCACCATAACGCCCTTTACGCAATAGTAACTCTGAATTGCATTTGGGGCATATTTCACCTGTAGGTGTTGCAACCTTAAGGCTTTTGATATTCTTTTTTCCTTCTTCTATCTTTTGCATAAAAGGGGTATAGAATTCTTTGAGAATATTTTGCCAGTTCTCTTCACCAGTTGCAATTTTGTCAAGCGTCTCTTCCATTGTTGCTGTGAAACTACTATCAACAATTTCAGAGAAGTACTTTTCAAGCATCTCAATAACTGTAAAGGCAATCTCTGTAGGATGGATACGTTTTTTTTCTATCTCAATATAGTTACGCTGTTGCAAAATAGTAATGGTTGGTGCATAGGTGCTTGGACGACCAATACCAAGTGATTCAAGCTTCTTAATGAGACTTGCTTCATTGTAGCGTGGCGGTGGCTCAGTAAAGTGTTGTTCAGATTTAATTTCATTGAGTGAAATAGGCTGCCCTTTTTTGAGATCGGGTAGAAGCTTATCCTTCTCATTATAACCAATAACTTTATAAAAACCATCAAAAAGTAGTTTTCGTCCACTTGCCTTGAAGGTACACTGATTACCCTTGAAGAGAATTGTTTGTGATTCAAGCGTTGCTTCGGTCATTTGGCAGGCAAGAAAACGATTATAGATAAGGCGGTAAAGCTTGAGTTCATCAGCAGTAAGATACTTTGCTGCAACAGTACCGTCAAAGTCAATACGGGTTGGGCGTATTGCCTCATGCGCCTCTTGAGCCCCTTTGGACTTGGTGGTATAATTCTTTGCTTTTGGAGGTAAATATTTATCCCCATAGGTTTTTTCAATAAAGTTGCGTACCTCACTTACTGCTTCTTTGGAAAGATTGAGTGAGTCGGTACGCATATAGGTAATGACCCCCATAGTACCTTTGTCTGTTTTGACTCCTTCATAGAGTTTCTGTGCTACCATCATGGTTTTTTTTGGAGAGAATCCTAACTGGGTTGAGGCTGTCTGCTGGAGTGTTGAGGTCATAAATGGTGGAGGTGTTTTGGTTTTCCGTTTTGTCTTCTCGATAGAAGAGACAGTAAATGATTCTTCTTTGGCCACTGCAACAATCTCTTGTGCATCAGCTTCTGTTTTGATGGTCATCTTCTCAATCTTTAATCCACTATAGTTATAGATAACGGCCTCGATACTTTTTTCAAATAGTGTTCCAATAGTCCAAAACTCTTCTGGTTTGAAGACTTTGATCTCACGTTCACGCTCAATGACTAGTTTGAGTGTAGCACTCTGTACCCGTCCCGCACTAAGTCCCTTTTGTATTTTATTGGCAAGCAATGGAGAGAGTTTATACCCTACAATACGATCAAGTAGTCTTCGTGTTTGCTGAGCATCGACAGAGTCCATATTGACTGTACGTGGATGCTCCAGCGCATATTTTATGGCACTTTTGGTAATCTCGTGAAAAACAATACGTGGTAGTTCGGTTGGCTCTTTTCCAATTGCCTTGGCAATATGATAACCAATGGCTTCCCCTTCACGATCCTCATCGGTCGCGATATAGATAGTTTGAGCTTCTTTGGCAAGTTTTTTTAACTCTTTGACGGTTGGATTAGCATCTTTAGGAATAGAGTATTTAGGAACAAGATCACCCGTTTTGTCGTCAACTGTAATACCAAAGGTACTTTTAGGTAGATCCCTGATGTGCCCTTTAGAGGCAATAACTTTATATTCCTTGCTTAAAAAATTGGTAATAGTACGAGCTTTTGCTGGTGATTCAACGATAATGAGATTTTTCATATATTATTTACTTTATTATAGAGAAATTTTCTGGCATTGTAACACAAATAAGTTAGGAATTGGGAAATGAGCATCCTAAGGACAGGCAGAAACAATGTGTAGGTGAACTCAAGTAGCTAAATAGATTGCAATGATTAACTTAAGACTTTTTCAAAATTCTCGGTAGAGTGATACCTGTTTGGCTTTGGTATTTACCATTACGGTTAGCATAAGTTGTTTCACACTGCTCATCACCTTGCAAAAAAAGTACCTGTGCAATCCCTTCTTTGGCATAGATTTTTGCTGGTAATGGAGTAGTGTTGCTTATCTCAATAGTGATATGCCCTTCAAATCCTGGTTCAAAAGGGGTGACATTGACAATGATACCACAGCGCGCGTAGGTACTTTTTCCTAAGCAGATTGCTAGTGTATCTTTGGGCATCTTGAAGTACTCAATAGTACGTGCAAGTGCAAAAGAATTAGGCGGAACAATACAAACATCACCCTTGAAGTCAACAACATTGTTTTCATTAAAATCTTTTGGATCAACTACTTCAGCATTGATATTTGTAAAGATTTTAAACTCATCTGATACCCTAATATCATACCCATAAGAGCTTAGTCCGTAGCTAACAACTCCCTCTCCAATGAGTCCTTCTTCAAAAGGAGATATCATTGTTTCATTGAGTGATTTTTCACGTATCCATTTATCTGATTTTAATCCCATGATCCCTCTTTATGTTCTAAGATATTGAATATTGGCTTCAGTTTTCATTTTTTTAAAGTAGTCTTTAAGTACTTGTTCTTGTTGCTGTTGTTGCCAACGTGCTGCTACAGCACCACGTGCAGCATCAAATGGCATTTGTGTTATTCCACTTTTGGTGTGTACTTGATAAACAACCCATTTGTCACCAGCATTAATAGGGTTAGTGTAGTCACCGTTAGAAGTTTGAAGCAATATACCAAGTATAGCATTGTTTATTTCTTTAGTCTTTTTTATCACCTGTTTACTGCTAATTCCTTTACTATTTTTGGTTTTAAGAAATATTTTGATTTCCTTTTCTGTAGCCGCAATATATTCTGTGACACTGATGAGAGAGGGGATAGCAAACTCTTCTTTATGGTTTCTATAGAAGAGTCTGAGTTCATTCTCTGTTGGTGTGGGAATACTACTTGCTGCAATTTCACGAAAGAACCTTTTTTGTTTGAGTGCATTACGAATACTCTTTCTGTATTGGCTCCATGCCATACCCTGTTGCTTGAGTAGCTGTTGCATCTTTTGGATGCTTATCTCGTTTTGTTTGACAATACGTGAGATTTCCCTATCAATATCTGCTTCCGGAATAGAGATATCCTTCATTGCCACTCGTTGTAGCCTGTCTTGAATGAGCAAATCAATTGCCTGTTGTTTTGTTATGTGACCACGTGTCTGAATGGCATGTATTTCAGATGTTGTAACAGGCTCACCTTCTACAATA
The DNA here is from genome assembly GCA_020525365.1 of Sulfurovum sp. NCBI lineage: Bacteria > Pseudomonadati > Campylobacterota > Epsilonproteobacteria > Campylobacterales > Sulfurovaceae > Sulfurovum > Sulfurovum sp. The sequence continues at coordinate 419,821 of JAIZOF010000001.1, forward strand.
AGTGCAATCGCATCAATTGTTTCTGCATAGAGTGAAATGGTTGTCAAGATTGTAAAAATAGATAATATTTCTTTCATGGGTTGAATCAACTTGTGGTATAAATTTCAAAAATTATAGCACAAGGATGAATAGAGTAAGGTTTCATGGATATAATATTTTTCTAAGATTTTTATATTCATAAGGTTATTTGAATGTCTTCAAACCTATTTATTGTTTTTTTATTATTCCTAAGTACTGTGTTTGCACAGTCGCAGAACAGCTGTTTGGTGTGCCATAAAGGGATTGAGCCTATTCGAGACCATCAGTCCAAAATGATGCAAAAGATTTTTAAGGTTGCCAAAAAAGCAGGTGCTGAGGGAAATGACTGTGTGGTTTGTCATGGAGGAAACCCAAATGCATCCAATAAAGATATGGCACATAAGGGTACCTTGCCTTATTTTCAAAGCCATAAGGGACCTAAAGCGTTCTACCCGTACCCAGGAAGCCCATGGATCAATCAGCATACTTGTGGCATGTGTCATGAAAAACAAGTGGCAGCACAAGAGAATAATTTAATGGCAACAGAACAAGGGAAGATACACGGAGCACTATGGGGTTTTGGTGCCAAGGATGGTTACAAGCATACTTTTACTAACTTTGGTGGAAAATCTCCATCGTTACATGAGAGACTTGGAAGTGAAACTTACAAAAAGTATATGGAAAAACTTGCTAAGCTTGAACCACAAGGTTTTTTAGCTAAAACCAAAGAACTTCCACCTGCACCAACAGCCGAGGAAGTAGAGCAAGACCCTTCGCTTTCAGTTTATACTTATCTTCGACAGGAGTGTCTGCGTTGCCATACTGGCGGAAAGGGGCGCTACAGAAGAGGAGATTATCGTGGCATAGGATGTGCTGCTTGCCATGTACCTTATTCTAATGAGGGATACTACGAAGGGGAAGACTCGAGTATTCCTAAGGGAAAATCTGGTCATATGCTAGTGCATAGCATCCAGTCATCAAGCAAAGTACATGTGCGAGTACATGATATCAATTATAGTGGGATTCCTGTAGAGACTTGTACAACCTGTCACAATCGAGGAAAGCGTATTGGGGTAAGCTATCAGGGGCTTATGGAGACAGAATATAAAGCAACTTTTGATCAAGAAGGGAATGGGCAGCCAAAACTTCACACAAAACGTTACCTACATCTAACTGAAGATATTCACTACACTAAGGGGATGCTTTGCCAAGACTGCCATACCTCCAATGATATGCATGGTGATGGTTTCTTTAGGGGCGCAAATCTTGGTGCAGTCGAGATTGAGTGTCAAGACTGTCATGGAACGACTACAAAGTATCCATGGGAGCTACCCCTTGGCTATTCAGATGAATTTAATACCAAACCTAAAGTGGGTAACCCTAGAGGAACGACCAAAACACTTGCAGCATATCTGAAACAAGGAAATATTCCCAAAGATACAGGAGATGGTTTTCTGCTTTCTGCTAGAGGCAATCCGTTGACCAAAGCAGTTAAAAAAGGTAACAAGGTTGTGATGCATCTGGCTTCTGGTAAGACCATAGAACTTAAACCATTAAAGTTACTCAAAGCAGAGAAGAAAATATCTAAAGAGGGGCTTATTGCTATGGATCAAATATCGGCACATACGGATCGTATGGAGTGCTATACATGCCATGCAACTTGGGCGCCACAATGCTACGGTTGCCATGTGAAGATAGACTACTCTGGCGGCAAGAAAAATCCTGATTTTCTTGCCGCCTCAAAGCATCATGTTAATGGGAAAACAGGTGATGTTGATAGTTTGAAATCATATTTGGTTGATGGAAAAGTAACAGAGACTAGAAGTTACCTTCGCTGGGAAAATCCAGCACTAAGTCAAAATGGTGAAGGGCGTATTTCTCCGACTATACCAGGATGCCAAGTGACACTAACAGTAATAGGGAAAGAGGGAAAGGCATTGCTTCAAAACCATATTTGGAAGCTTAAAGGTGTAGAAAAAGGCAAAGGCGTTAAAACACCTAAAGAGGGTGTTAATTCTATTACGATGAGCCCTGTACATCCGCATACAGTCAGTAAACGTTCTCGTACTTGTGAAAGTTGCCATAATGATCCTAAGGCAATGGGGTATGGTATAGGAGAGGGAAAATATTTTACAGATCAGACTAAAACAACCATTGTTGACCTTATGACTGCTTCTAAAAAACTACTACCCAAAAAGGTAGATGAGCAGATTCCTGCTATACCAAATCTCAATCATGACTACTCTAGCATGCTTGATGAAAATGGAACCCAGTTACAGACAGTTGGAAACCACTGGAAGCTCTCACAGGCACTTGGTAGTGAAACTCGAAGCAAACTTGACCGTCGTGGTGCTTGTCTTGCCTGTCATAAAGAGATGCCAAGCGAAGATTTGGCAGTCTCTTTGCTGGTGCATGCAGCCAAGTATGCCAATGTAAAAATAAACAATGAAATGCACCACACACTGCTCCATAAGTCACTTTTGATGACAGCATGGGTACAGATACTTTTAGGTGTGTTGATCATTTTTGGATTATTGCTTTGGTGGAAGAGATAGAGGTTCACCATAAATATATGAATCATCTCTAAATTAAAAAGATTAAGAACGGAAGTAAGAAAATATGAAAAATATTGCTGTCATTTTAGCAGGTGGTATTGGGTCACGTCTTGGCTACAGTAAGCCTAAACAGTTTATAAAAGTAGCTGGAAAAATGATTATAGAGCATACTGTTGAAATATTTCAGAAATATAATGAAATAGATGAAATTGCTATTGTTTGCCATAAAGATTATATCGATACTGTAGAAAGCATAGTAATCTCAAATCATTTTAATAAAGTAAAAAAAATACTCAATGGGGGATCTGAGCGCCATGAGTCCTCTCTTGCAGCAATTGATGCATACGACGAAGAGTGTAATTTAATTTTTCATGATGCAGTTAGACCACTGGTTAGCAATATGATAATTGGTGATACAGTAAAGGCATTATCTCAGTACAATGCAATAGATGTTGTGGTGCCAGCAACTGATACGATTATTCAAACAGATGGAGAGTTAATTACAGACATTCCAAACAGAGATGTACTAAGAAGAGGACAAACGCCTCAAGGTTTCAAAAGAAGCATTATTAAAAAAGCATATGATATTGCCTTAAAAGATGATCATTTTAAAGCAACAGATGATTGTGGAATTGTTAAGACATATCTACCAAATGAGCCTATATTTTTAGTGAGAGGCGAAGAGTCGAATATGAAACTCACATATGAAGAGGATCTCTTTTTACTCGATAAATTTTTTCAGCTTAAAAGCATGGAGATTGTTGATAATGACAAACAGGCACTTCACCTGCTTGACGGTAAAACTATAGTGGTATTTGGAGGAAGTTATGGTATTGGTAGAGAAATAGTCAAAATAGCCAAACAGTATAATGCAAAAGTATATAGTTTTAGTCGTAGTGAGACAAAAACGGATATATCAGATATAGAAAATGTAAACAAAGCACTACAAATTGTTGTAGAGGAGTGTGGAAATATTGATTATATTATCAATACCGCAGGCGTATTGGACAAAGAACCACTTCTTAATATGAATTATGAAACGATAGAAAAGGCCGTTTCTATTAATTATATGGGTAATATTATTATTGCCAAAGAGTCTTTTGACTATCTTAAAAAGAGTAAAGGAAAACTACTCTTTTTTACTTCAAGCTCCTATACAAGAGGTAGAGCCATGTATAGCACATACTCATCACTGAAGGCGGCAACGGTTAATTTTGTACAAGCTATAGCAAGTGAGTGGGGCAATTTTGGAATACAAATAAACTGTATCAATCCAGAACGCACCTTGACACCCATGAGGATTAAAAGTTTTGGCAAAGAAGACCCTAAAACGCTTTTGAGTGCCAAAGAGGTAGCCATATCATCTCTTAAGACACTTTTGATGGATATTTCAGGGCAAGTTATTGATGTCAAGAAGGGTGCTGAGTGATAAAAAAACTATTGAGACCAGTCAAATATTTTCTGTTTGCAATAGAAGCACTTTTTGTATCAAAATATAATAGTATATTTCATAAGAATTTTACATGCAATAAGAACTCTAAAAGATGCGAGTCTAATAGAAAAAGTCCAAATTTTAGATTTGATTTATTGGGAAAAAATGCACCTAAATGCTGCGTTACTAACCTATATCATCTTTTAAAAGATATTACTGAATTATTTGATAAACATAATATTGAATACCAACTATGTTGTGGGACCCTTTTGGGTGCATTTAGACACAAGGGGTTTATCCCTTGGGATACGGATGTTGATTTGCTGGTACCAGAAAGTAAAAAAAAAGAAATATTAAATATTTTATCGGATAAATTTAATCGTCAGTATTATGTAGAAGAGGAGAGGGACGATAGTATTGTGGGCAGCTTAATAAAAGTACATATAAGCAAAATAAACTCTTTACATGTTGATTTGTATACGTATATTCAAAAAAATGATGAGTTCATTTATGCACATAATAGAAAATTTAAAGTAGAAAATGTATACCCCCTTCAAAAAATAACATTTTATAACCTTAAACTATCTGCCCCTAAAAATATAGAAGAGCAATTGATTGTATTGTATGGGAAAGATTACATGAAATATGCCTATAAACAGTGGGCCTTAAATAAACAAAAATTTAAATTAATAAAATTTATGCCTGCAAAAATAAATTTATGAAAAAAGAACTATTTAACTCATTTTCATTTACTGCTCTTTCATCTGGACTATTTTTTGTATTTAACTTCTTTATTGCAAAAATGCTTGGGGCAAATGAGTATGGACAAATAGTCTACTACTTGTCATTTATTAATATATTTGCTTTAATGATTAGTTTAAACTATTCGGCATTATATATGGGAAATAGAATAATTGACAATGATAGTAATACATTTTCACTATTTATCTCTTGGCAAAGCCTCTTTTTTGTTATAGCTTTTATTCCTGCTTTTTTGATATTAAGTTACTTTTTTAGCTCTGTTAGAGAGATTATTGCAATAGCTTTAATTGCATATTTATTAACTGTTGTATCAACCATTGGCTTAGAGTTTAATGCCAAAAAAGAGGTTGCTAAATCTATTTTAATCTCAGTTTTAATTCCAAGAGTTTTACTTATTTTTATATTTATAAACTTATTCATATTTGGTATTGCCAATTCTCAAAATTATCTATACGTCTATTCAGTTGTTTTATTGCTTGTGGCACTATATTTTACCTTACAGCTAAAACCAAAAATATATTTGAAAAAAGAGATACTTAGTAGGGCTTGGAAGTTTTATCTGCTTGGAGTTATTGGATCAAGCTTTACCTATTTGGCTCAGATTTTACAAAAAAAATATGGCAATTATGAGATACTAGCAACACTTGCAATTGTATTACTTATTTTTGCAGGTTTAAGCTTGGTTGGTACAGTTTTAGTTAAGTTTGTATTACCAAAAATTCATGAATATTATAGAGAACAAAATATTAAAGCAATAGAAAAACTCTACTCCAATAATACAAAAATAGTATTGATGGTCGTAGTACCATTGCTTATATTTTTTTATTTTAATTTAGATTTAGCTACAAAGATGCTAGGTGATGGTTACAGCCATTTGCCTATGATGTTTTCTATACTTCTAATAGGCTATACAGCAGATTTGTTAACAGGCATAACAGGTTATCTGCTTAGAGCTACTAAAAATGAGAAGTATGAAATTTATAATGAAATCGTAAGGTTAGCTGTAGGACTTGGATTAATATATGCATTAAAAGAGAATCAATATGGAGTGGCTATTGCCATAACCATATCTATGCTTATTTATAATATATTAAAGTTTTTAGAAGTGTACTATCTATTTAAATTTATTCCATTAAATTTAAAAGAGATGACATCTGCCTTGGTTTTGGTAGGCATATTGATTATCCTTTTTTTTGGTATAAGCAAGATAGATATGATAAATCTAAGGGTTATTTTAAATATAGTTCTTTTAGTGGCAAGTTATACGATAGTTTTTAATTACATAAAAAGAGATAAAAATCTTTTAAAAGGGTACAGATAGTGTTAAGTAGAGTTAAATATTTTTTAGAAAAAAATAGATTTATAGCAACCATTGCAAGGTTTGCATATAGAAGAACAATTTTAAAATACAAACATTACAGACAAAATAGAAACTTTTTAAAAAATGCCAAAGAGGCATTATTGCAAATTAGTTTTGTATTTGATGAATTAAAAAATGATTATTGGCTGGAGTTTGGAACACTATTAGGGGCAATTAGAGAAAAAGGTTTTATTTCCCATGATATAGATATAGATCTAGGCTTATGGTTAAAAGATTACAACCCTAATCATGATTTAGTTTTTAAAAAATATGGCTTTAAAAGGGTTAGAAAAATAGAAATAGATAACAGGAAATATGGTTTAGAGGAAACATATATCTATAACGGCATAACGATAGATCTATTTTATTTTAGACGAGAGAATGATATTCTTATTTCTCATAATTTTATTAATGAAAATGGTAAAAGTTGGGAAAAAACTATTCATGATAGAGGAGGATTAATAGTAAGAGAGAAATATATACCATACTCAAAACTTATAAAAATAAACTTCTTAGATATTTCTACTTATATCCCAAAAGATTATGACATACATTTAAAAGCAATTTATGGCAATACCTATATGATACCAAACCCAAAATGGAATCCATATACTATGGAAAAAAATGTAAAAATACTAGAAGATAAAATTGGTAAAGTATATAATTATAACTAGTAAAACTACTTAAAGGTACTTGATGAAAAATAATCTTATTTCGGTGATTATGAGTGTTTACAATGAAGATCCAAGGTGGTTAAGAGAGGCTGTAGAATCCATATTGAACCAAACATACAAAGAACTAGAATTTATCATCATTATGGATAACCCAAATAACTTAGCATTAATAGAGATATTGGAGGAATATGCAAAAAATGATAGTAGAATAAAACTATTTATTAATCAAAAAAATATGGGATTGGTATATAGTTTAAATAGAGCATTAAAATATGCTAGTGGAGCATATATTGCAAGAATGGATGCTGATGATATATCTTACCAAGAAAGGCTCAAGAAGCAACTAAATTATTTGCAAACAAAAAATTTAGATCTAATAGGTACAAATATTCGTTTATTTAGAAATGGGAATGACTACTTTTATGAAAGCGATAAGCTGTTAACGCATAAATATCTTAAAAAAATGTTGCAATATGGTGCCATAGGTATTGTGCATCCTACTTTTTTTGGTAAAAAAGAGATGTTTGAAAATTTAAATGGATATAAAAATGTTTTGTATGCTGAAGATATGGAATTTTTATCTCGTGCACTGTGTAGGGGGTATAAAGTTGGCAATATGCAAGAGATACTTCTTGATTGCCGATATCGTAATGATAGTATCACAAAAACATATGCATATGTTATGCATGAAAACACGCAATATATAACTAATATTTTTAAGCGATGTCTCAAAACAGAAAACTACGATCTCTATCCTAGGGAGTACGAAACTGCAGCAGACAAAGAAAAGAATTTTAATACAAAACAAATACTTTTAGCAGAAGCAAGAGCAGCTTTGGGCGATAAAAAATATATAAAAGCAATATTTAAAATTTTAATTGCTATTTATTATTCACGAAGTACATTGTATGCACTAAAAATAAATCTTGCACTTAAGATATTAAAAATATTAGAAACTAGAAATCAAAAAAGAGAAAAAAAATGAATTTTTCAGTTTTACTATCTGTGTACCATAAAGAAGATCCTCTATTTTTGGCACAAGCCTTAAATAGTATTGAGATTCAGACACTAAAGCCAAACGAGATTGTTATTGTTAAGGATGGTCCCTTAACTTCTGAACTTGATCAGGTGATAACCCAATATGCACAAAATACACATATTGCATACAAGGTGATACCCATTCAGAAAAATGTTGGTCTTGGACAAGCACTAAATGAAGGACTTAGGCATTGCCATTATGAATGGGTAGCGCGTATGGATACAGATGACATAGCTTTGCCTGATCGTTTCAAAAAGCAAATTGCTTACCTGAGACAGTATCCTAAAATAGATATTCTTGGTAGCTGGATATGTGAGTTTGAAAATGAACCTTCACATTGTAACAGGAAACGCCGTGTACCTTCAGCACATCATGAAATTATCTCTTATGCTAAATATCGAAATCCAATGAATCATATGACGGTGATATTTAAGAAAAGTGCTGTTGAGGAGGCAGGTGGCTATCTTCCTTTGAATAGCTTTGAGGATTACTATCTATGGATGCGTATGCTGAAAAAAGGTAAAATATTTGCTAATCTTTCTGAGGTAACTGTGCATGCTCGAGCAGGAAGAGAGATGATAAAGCGAAGACAGGGGTGGCGCTATGCAAAAGATGAGATGGCACTTGGAAGGAAAGCCTATAGTTTGGGTTTTTGGTCTTTAGTAGACATTGTGAGAAATAGCTTTATACGAATATTGCCGAGACTTTTACCGGTTATTGTAGTAGAAAAAGTGTATAATTCACTGAGAAAATAAAAAGGTTATTACATAGATGGAAAACAAACAAGTATTTGGAACAAGAGAAGCACTTCTTTTGATGATGATGGCATATATTTTTAGTTTTGCTATACGTATGATATGGGTATATCAATTTCATGGTAACCCCAATTTTTTCTGGAATGAGCAGTTGATGATTAATACCAATGATGGGTACTGCTTTGCCTCTGGTGTACAAAAAGTACTCTTTGATATGCATGCAGATAATCCTCGCATCCCTTCTGTGTGGTCTTATGGAGTGGTGGCATTAACTGTATTGCTTACTAAACTAACGCCATTTACCATGGAAACGATTATACTTTATATGCCTGCAATTATTTCAAGTTTGGTTGTGGTGCCCATTATACTTATTACGAGACTCTACAAAGAGTCAGCATGGGGATTTTTTGCAGCATTGGTGGGTTCCATTACGTGGAGTTACTATAACCGTACGATGATAGGGTATTATGATACTGATATGTTTTCGGCAATGGCACCGATGTTTATTCTATACTTCCTAATGAAGAGTACTGTAGATTTTAGTTTAAAATCAGCACTGTATGCGGCATTAGCAATTGCAATATATCCATTTCTCTATAATTCGGGAGCCTCTATTGTCTATGCAATGGGTATAATATATGCACTATATCTCATTGTGTATCATCGCAATCAAGAGACTACTTATTACTCAATCATACTTGTTTTTCTAGCATTGATTCCCTTTCCTTTTGATGATCCATTTTCCTATATTTTAAAAATTGCTGTACTTGTGATACTTTATATATTTTTGTATCAGAGAAAGATATTGGCACAAAAACAGGCAATGGTTATGGCAGGCACACTGTTTATACTTTTTATGTATTATGGAAATGTTTTTGGCTTGATTCTTTCAAAGATTGTTTTTTATACAACAACTGGGACTACAGGTAAAGGTTTACACTTCTACTCGGTATCTCAGACAATCCGAGAAGCAGGAAAGATTCCTTTTGAAATATTTGCAAATCGTATTTCGGGCTCTATACCGAGTTTAATAGTGGCGATAGCAGGATATATTATGCTTGTGATACGTTATCGACCCTTTTTGTTGGCATTACCATTGGTGGCAATAGGCGCCTTTGCAATATGGGGAGGGTTGCGGTTTACTGTATATGCTGTACCCATTGCTGCAATATCTTCAGTCTATCTCTCTCATTTTCTAATTAGTAAAATATCTAAGAGAAGAGGCTCCTATATCTTTGGTATGATGATGCTAGTAGTAGCAATACTCTCTCCAAACATTAAACATATTATTGGGTATAGGGTGCCAACGGTTATGAAGAGTATAGAGGTGCGGGATCTTGATAGGCTTAAGCAGATCTCTTCTTCAAAGGATTATACGATTGCATGGTGGGACTATGGATATCCTATTTGGTTTTATTCTAATACGAATACCATTATTGATGGCGCTAAACATCAAAATGATAACTTTATTGTTTCTAAGATTATGCAGACAGACTCTCCTGAGCTTGCAGCCAATTTAAGCCGGTTAGCAGTAGAGACTTATGTCTCTTCTGGTTATAAAAATATTACTGATACACTTTTTAAAAATGGTCAAAAAGATCAGATAGATCCAAATCTACTTTTGACAGAACTTGAGAGTCGTTCATATAAGCTTCCTAAGAAGAGTAGAGAAGTTTATTTATATTTTCCCTCCAAAATGTATAGTATCTTTCCGGTAGTAGCACGGTTTGGAAATATTGACCTAACAACTGGGGAGCCTGAGCGAAATATTGCATTTTATCCTACACGGAAAATAAAGAGCAAAAAAGATTTTTTAAAATTTTCAAATGGTATTGTTTTTGATATTTCTAGGGGTGAACTAATTCTCAGAAAGAGACGAGTGCCTCTAAAGTATTTTGTAACTACAGGGTTTTCCAATGATGGAAAGCAGCGGACTCGTGCACAGATGTATCATTCTGATGGTAGATATGCAGTCATCTATATGCAAAGTTATGGACAGTTCATTGTAATGGATGCAGAGACATTTAACTCTATGTATGTGCAGATGTCTATTTTAGGAAAATATGACAAAACACTTTTTGAATTGGTTGTCTCTTCTCCATATTCGAAGATATATCGCGTAAAAAGATAATTTCTAAAGAGAATATTTCTCTTTTTGCAATAGATAACGGTATAAGATTAGATAAGAAGAAATAAAAGTAAAGGCAATGAGGATATTGCTTATAGACTTGCTAGAATAGACTGTAGAGAGTACCATAAATGGAAGAGTAGACATTACGATAAAAAGTGCAGTTAATGGATTGTTTTTTGTGAGTTGCCTATAGATAAGCATATGTAGGTGTTTATTATCGGGTTTCAGGGGAGATAGTCCGAGACTAAGTTTGCGAATAATGGAAAAGATAACCTCCCAAACAGGATAGATAAATACAGTTAAAATATACCAAGGACTAACACTTTCATACCTACTTGCTAGAAAAATACCTATAATTGAGACTATAAAACCAAGCAAATAGGCACCTCCATCTCCAAGAAATATCTTACCTTTGGGAAAATTGAGTACCATAAAACCTAGTATTGCGCCCATAATAATTTCAATGATTTGTACCATTTCGCTACTATTATTTTGATGGGCAGTGATATCAAAAGAAAGCAGGATAAAAAAAATCACACCAGCAGCAAGACCATTGAACCCATCAATAATATTAATAGCATTCATCATGCCTACAATGGCAAAAGCACTAAAAAGCATACCAAGCCAATAGGGCATATTGATACCTAGTCCAAGATAGGTAACAACAGAATGTGTAAGCCAAATTGCACTTATTGCAGCAAAAACCTGAAGAATAAGTCGGAAATGGGGACTTAGAGTGTTATGGTAATCCTCTAAAATACCGCTGAGAAAGGCAAGTAGCAAAGGAAGCATCAGTTGTACACCTAAAGGAGAAAAAAGAAGTAAAATTATACCAAGAAAAATACCGATACCTCCTCCACGTGATGTTGTAGAAGTATGAAAATGTTGAGGTTTTGTACTATGTTCTGGATCTAAGAAGAACTGGTATTTTCGACTAAGGAGGATAATCAATATTAAGCTAAGCAAAGAGATAACAAAGGAGTAAAGTGATATAAAATTCATTATAGGTACTTTTTATAAAATTATACAGTAGTGTAGATTATGGTAGGCTATAGTCTTTGAGTCTCTTTCTGTTTTTTCAGTAGGCACCGTAGTGGCAAACTCTTCACTTCATATCATCTCTCACTTTAGGATATTTTGATAAAATTAGAGAAATTTTAAAGAGACAGTAAATGAAAATTGCAATTGTTAAACTATCAGCCATGGGCGATATTATACATGCCATGACGGCACTTCAATATCTCAAAGCAGTTAACCCTCATATACAAATAGATTGGATTACCGAAGAGGTGTTTGCACCTATATTGGAATATAATCCTGATATTGACACGATCCTTCCTGTAAACTTAAAAGGTTTAAAAAAAAGAAGATCCCAGTTTTTTATAGAGGTAAAAAAAATACGTACATATGCTAAAAATAATTATGATTTGGTCGTAGACGTACAAGGACTTTTAAAATCATCAGTTGTCTCTCGTATAATTGGTAAAACAGTAGGATTTGATGCGCAATCATCAAGAGAACCTATAGCCTCTTTATTTTATTCGAAATGCTTTCAAATACCATATGAGATGAATGTTATTGAACGTAATATAAAATTAATACTTCAAGCTATTGGAAGTTCCGATAAAGGGATTGATCTTATGACCAAAAAACCTTTTTTATTTTTTGCAGAATCAGAGAGAAAAAATATACTTCATTTTCTTAAGAAGAGAGGAGCACATATTGTTCATTTTTTAGGTTCAAGTTGGGAGAGTAAGGTATACCCCAAAGAGAAATTTCTTCAGGTGATTCAAGGATTGGAGGGAAATCACCTTTTGGTATGGGGGTCAGAAGAGGAGAAGAAAAGTGCAGAGTATATTGCCTCAAGAAGCAATGCAGAGGTAGTTCCTAGGTTGACATTAGGAGAGCTTAAGGCATTGATTTCATCTGCTGATTTGGTCATTGGGGGAGATAGTGGTCCTACCCATATGGCTTGGGCTTTAAATCGTCCAAGTATTATGCTCTTTGGACCAACATTGGCGACAAGAAGTACATTACAAACAACAATCAATAGAGTAGTTGATTGTGGAAAAGAGATAGATCCTAAAAACATAGATAAAAAAGATTTCTGTATTGGCAATATTCCTGCAGAAAAAGTTATTTCACTGGCTAAGGAGCTTGGAGTATGAAAGATTTTTTTTCTGTAATACTTTTTTATACCTTTAAAGTTTTTATATCATTATTGCCTGATCGTTTTATGTATACAATAATGAAAAGTATTTCTTATATGATATATCGTTTTGATCATAAGCATAGAAAGATTGTGGAGACTAATCTAAACCTTGCTTATGGAGAAGAGATTTCAAAAGAGAAGAAAAAAGAAATTGCAAGGAAAACGTATTTAAATATTTTACTTTTACTAGTCGATTTTATTCGAAACCATGGTATTTCTCACCAATCATTACTAAAAAAAGTAACATTTCAAAATGAGCATATTTTGACCAATGCCCTTAAAAACAAGAAGAGGGTTATTTTGATTGGGGCTCACTACGGAAATTGGGAATTACTACTTCTTTCTATTGCAGCAAGATTTGGGTTATTTACGGGAGTTGGAAGAAAATTAAATTCTCCTATGATGGATAGAATATTGAAGAAAAATCGTCAACAGTTTAATATGGAAATGCTTGATAAAAAAGGAGCAATGAAATCAATGATTCAGACATTGAAAAATAATCGCATATTGGGTTTACTGGTTGATCAAAATACTAGCGATAATGAAGGAATATTGATTGACTTTTTTGGCAAACAAGCAAGACATACACCATCAGCAGCTATTTTGGCACGACGTTGTGATGCATTAATTGTTCCAGTATTTATTACTATGGATTCCTATCCTCATCATACGGTTACTTTTTATGATCCAATTGTGGTAGACAAAACAGATGATAAAGATTTGGATATACGCCTTTCTGTACAAAAACAAGCTGCATTAACAGAACAGATTATTCGACAAAAACCAGAAGAGTGGTTTTGGTTACACCGCCGATGGAAAAACCAGTATAAAGAATATTATCAATAAAAATATGATAATGGAAAGATATGTGAGTTTTGACTGAAATTAGGGGTGTGTGTATCAATTAGGCATATTATCTACAGCCTGACACAGTATATGACCAATGAGAATATGCATCTCTTGTATGCGAGGAGTATCGTTAGAAGGAATAACAATATTAAGATCACACGCTTCATTCATTTTTCCACCATCTCTGCCTGAAAAACCAAGACATAGGCAACCTATTTTTTTAGCCATTTTAAAAGCAGAGATAATATTTTGAGAGTTTCCGCTAGTAGAAATACCTACTAGAAGATCACCTTTTTGTGCCAATGCCTCAACTTGCCTACTGAAGATTTTATCATAGCCATAGTCATTTCCTATAGCCGTTAATGCTGAAGTGTCTGTAGTAAGGGCGATACCAGGAAGTCCACACCTTTCTGTTTTGTATCGTCCAGTTAATTCTGCTGCAATATGCTGTGCATCGGCCGCCGAACCACCATTACCACAAAGTAGAATTTTATTCCCACATTTGAGGGTTTCAGTCACTATTATGGAGGCCTTTTCAATAGTTGGGATAAGCTGTAAAATAGTAGCTTCAAGAGTTGTTTTGTGCGACTCAAGCTCAGACAATATCATAGAATGCATGACCCCTCCTTTTGTGTTATGGTAGCCAAACTTCACATAATCCGAGATAATGGAAATTTAATGTATAATCGCACTAATGAAACAGCTGATTAAATACTTTCTTCCTTATATGCTTGATGGCTACAAGAGAGAATTTTTTCTCTCGATACTTGGTATGATCGCAGTAGCATTAGGCACAACACTTTCGGCACATCTACTAAAACCGGTACTTGATGATATCTTTATCAACAAAGATCAACAGATGTTGAAATTGATACCAATTGCGATTGTTGGTGTTTTTATGTTGAAATCGATTGGTCGGTTTGTGCAAACTTATTACACTGTTTATATTGGGGATGATATTGTAAGAAAACTTCGTAATAAACTTGCTAAACATCTTATGTATCAAGATATTGGATATCTCAACCGTATGCGTAGTGGTGAATTACTTAGTCGTGTTACAAATGATATTAACCGTATTCAATTGGTAGTCTCTTCTATGATTCCAACGATGATGGTTAAATTATTACTTATTGTAACGCTAATAAGCTATATTATCTATCAAAGTCCTAAGCTTGCATTCTATTTTTTGGTTATTATGCCACTTGCGTTGTTACCGCTTCAGATATTGGCAAAAAAAATGAAGAGATACTCTATGCGTGCGCAGGAGAGTAACTCTGATTTAACCTCTCGCCTAACAGAGATTTTTAATAATATTGAAGTGATTAAGTCAAACTCTTCACAGAATTTTGAGTATGAGCGTTTTGCTAAGGAAAATATGAATTTTTTTCAACTTGCAATTAAGCAGATGAAAATAAATGCACTTGTTGGCCCCTCTTTAGAGGTTTTTGGTTCTATGGCAATTGCCGTTGCTATTTATGTAGGCGCACTTCAAGTTATCCATGATGAGATTACTGTGGGAACTTTTTTTGCCTTTGTAACAGCACTTTTTATGCTGTATGATCCTATCAAAGTACTTTCCAATATACACAATTCTATTCAAGATGCTGTTGCTGCAATGGAGCGTATGAATGAATTGTTTGAACATAAGCCTACTATAATATCAGGAAAGAGTGAGTTGCCTTTTGTTCAAAATGTTTATTTTGAAAATGTCTCCTTGACATATGGAAGTAAGATAGCACTTACACATATTAATCTTGAAGCTCAAAAAGGTAGGGTTTATGCTTTGGTTGGCGATAGTGGGGCAGGAAAGAGTAGTTTTGTTAATCTATTGGTACGTTTCTATGACCCAACTTCAGGCATTATAAAGATTAACAAGAAGAGTATTTCTGAGTACACACTTACATCTTTACATAGCAAGATTGCTTATGTTACTCAGCGTGTCTATATTTTTCAAGATACCATTCTTGCCAATGTTGCTTACGGTGAAGTACCAAACGAAGAGAAAGTAATCAATGCACTTAAGCGAGCATATGCATGGGAGTTCGTAAAGAAGATGGCTGAGGGTATCCATACATCATTAGATGAGTTTGGTGTAAATCTTAGTGGTGGACAACGTCAGCGTATTGCACTCGCAAGAGCACTCTATAAAGATCCAGATATCCTTATTCTCGATGAAGCAACTTCCGCATTGGACAATAAAAGTGAAAAGGCAATACAAAAAGCCCTCGAAAATATTAAAAGTGAAATGATTACCTTTATTGTAGCTCATAGACTTACTACTATAGAAAAAGCAGATACTGTTTTACTTTTTGAATCTGGTAAAATTATTGAACAAGGCAACTATCAAGCATTACTCCATGATTCCGAATCTTTTCGAAAGCTTGCTAATAAGCAAGAGCCCTAACATTTGATCTTGTCAATCATTGCTGACGTGCTCTTTCCTTCAATAAAATCAATTAATCTTATCTCAGGTACAATATCACTTCCTGCAACTTTTTTTCCTCTGTAGTCAGCACCCTTGACAAGTATGTTTGGCATCACTTGCTTAATAAGATTATAGGGAGTATCTTCATTAAAAGAAACAACATAATCTACACTTTCTAATGCTGCAAGCAAATAAGCACGGTCTTCAAGTAAGTTGACCGGTCGTGTTTCTCCCTTAAGTCTTTTGATGCTCTCATCACTATTGAGTCCTACAATAAGCACATCACCAAGTTCTTTTGCTTGTTGTAAGTAGCTAGCATGACCTCGATGAAGTATGTCAAAGCATCCATTAGTAAAAATAACCCTTTTTCCTTGTGCTTTAAGACGTTTAGCAATCCACTTAATCTGTTCGAAATTTTTTATTTTACTCTCTGCTTGACCCTTATTGAGGGAATGCTCATACTCCTCTATTTCATTAAGAGTTGCGGTGGCTGAACCAACCTTTGCTACGACAACAGCAGCAGCTTTATTGGCAAACTCACAAGAAGATCGAATATTTAGACCACTTGCAATAGCAACACCTAGTGAAGCAAGGACTGTATCACCGGCACCAGTGACATCATATATTTCTCGCGCAACTGTAGGGATAATCTCCATATCTTTGTCAAAAATAGCAATTCCTTCTTCACTTAGTGTAATCATGCCATAGGTTAAATTTAGTTCATTTTTAAGTTTAAAACCAGCCTCTTTAAGAAGGGCATTACTATCGAGAAAAAGACCCGTTGCCTCTGAAGCCTCTTTTTTGTTTGGGGTTATTAGCATAGCTCCATAATATTTACTATAGTCCTTTCCTTTAGGATCAACAAGTACAGGTATTTTTGCTTTTTTTGCCAATGTAATAATTTTTTGGGTCAGGGTAGGAGTGAGAACACCTTTGTCATAATCGGAGAGAAGAATAGCGTCATACCGCTCAATCTTTTGAGTAAAATATTTTAAAATTTCTATTTCTGAAGCAGGAGTAATTTTTTGTTTACTTTCGTCATCGAAACGGATAATCTGCTGATTGGAGGCGATGATACGACTCTTTTTTGTGGTAATACGTTCTATCTCATGAGTAAAAATAGATTCAACAATACCAGATTTTTGAAGCATTGAGATAATGGTTTTGGCATTATTGTCTTCACCAAGCACTGTGAAAACATCTACACGACTTTCCATGGCAATAAGGTTACTAATAACATTTCCTGCACCACCTAGAACACTATTCTCTTTCTCAACTTCGAGTACTTGTACTGGTGCTTCTGGTGAGATACGTTCGCATTTACCCCAAATGTAATGATCTACCATGAGATCACCGACTACTGCAATATGTGGTTTCTTTTGCCTTATTTTGTCCATATATAATTTTTGTTTCATAAGGATATTATACCTTGTTGGGTTTTAGTCCTAGTTACCGAAGTAGTAGGTATTAGGGATGAGTTGGATTTTATATATACAAGAAGATCAGCAAGGGAAGCAAAGTGGTACTTTGTATTTAAAAAATTACCTTCTCCAATGGCAATAGTATAGCCAATTTTGGCATTTTGAGCGAGATCTATATCACTCTGTTTGTCACCAATCACCCATGAATTTCCAAGATCAATGTTATATGCGAGACACGCTTGCTCTACCATTCCCGTATTTGGTTTGCGGCAATGGCAATTTGTGTCAGGTGTATGTGGACAGTGGTAGACACCATTTATAGCAATACCATACTTGCTAAACTGTTTTACCATCCATGCTGTTACTGTTAAAAAGTCATCTTCGGTGTAATACCCTCGGCAAATTCCTGACTGGTTTGTAATCACAAAGATCAAATATCCTGCGTTTGAAAAATATTTTGTTAATTCAAAGATACCATCAATAAATTTAAAACTATCTATACTATGTACATAGCCATAGTCAATGTTGATAATGCCATCACGGTCAAGAAAAAGGGCTTTGTGTTTCATATGTACATTGTATTATTCATGGGCTTAGAGAGAGAAATTACTTTTTAAAATTAATGGAGAATTCACAGAAAATAAATAAAAAATATAGATTTACTCTAAAACGTTAAACATATAGCCAAAGTTGTTTCCCTGAAAATAGCAGGGAAACAAGTATTCCATTCTTTGTCTGTAGGGATTATGGAAATTTATTTTTAGAGTAAATTGTTTATATCTATTTTTCTTTGTTCTTTTTAACTCCCTGACTATTTTTAATATCACCTTTAATATTGGCTATAACTCTCTTGCCGATACCTTTTACACGTTTTGCCAAATCTTCATATGACTTAAATTCTCCCTTATGCCGCTCTTCAATAATGGTATCTGCTCTCTTTTCGCCAATGCCATTAAACTGCATCAACTCCTCTTTGCTTGCACTATTAAGCTTTTCAAGGCTCATGCCAAAACCTGTACTTACTAATACCATAAGTACTAAAATAATTTTTTTAAGCATTGCTGTCCTTTATTGTTTTTTATTGCGCTATTGTTCAAAAGCACAATAATGATTATACATAAAATTTATTATTTATATGATAAAGATAGTATATTTAATAGAAAAGTATAGAAAGATATTTAAGTACCCTTGTATAATTTTTAGGATTTTTATCAATAAAAGACTCGTTAGCTAGTTAGTATGTAAGTTGAAAATTTGTCATAGTCTGTCCGTACATAACTTTTTATAAAAATAGTTCATTGCCTCAACAAACCCATCAACAGAACCACAATCAAAACGCTGACCTTTGAATTTGTAGGCAATAACTCTTCCCTGTTTTGCTTGCTCAAGTAGTGCATCGGTGATTTGAATCTCTCCACCCTTTCCTGGACTAGTATTTCTAAGAATATCAAAGATATCAGGTGTCAAAATATAGCGTCCTATGATTGCCATGTTTGTTGGGGCATCTTTTGGATTTGGTTTTTCAATCATATTGGTGACACGGTAGATATCATCAGTACCATCTATAAGGTTACCCAAAACAATACCGTATTTATTGGTCTCTTCCCAAGGTATCTCTTCAATGGCAATGACAGAGCACTGGTATTTTCTATAAACCTTTACCATTTGTTGTAAAACTGTTTCACTACCATTATTATCACAAAGGTCATCAACAAGGATTGTGGCAAAAGGCTCATTGCCAATGAGAGTCTCACCAGAGAGAATAGCATGACCAAGTCCATTTATTTCTGTCTGTCTGGTGTAAGAGAAGGTACATTTTTTTGTGAGTGTACGAATTTCATCAAGAAGAAATTCCTTGGAAGTACCTTTGATTTGTTGCTCTAGTTCATAGGAAATATCAAAATAATCTTCAATAGCACGTTTGCCTCGACCAGTGACAATGGCCATAGAGCCTATACCTGCTTTAAGTGCTTCTTCTACACCATATTGCATGAGAGGCTTGGTAAGTATGGGAAGCATCTCTTTAGGGGTAGTTTTGGTAGCAGGCAGAAAGCGTGTACCATAGCCAGCAACAGGAAATAGGCACTTTCGAATCATAAGGAGCTCCAATTCAAGGTAGTTATTGGTATATTTATTATGATGTATTATAACAAATTAGTTATTGGTTATGGTATTCTGTAAAACTTTTTAACTTTTGTTTTAAAATATTCTTTCCTATTTCAACTCCAGGTTGATTATAGGTATTAATCTGAAGAAAGGCACCAATAATGGAAGTAAGGAGTTCGTAGCTATACATTAGTTCAGCAATATTATATTCGTCAACCTTGTCAATAGTAATAACATCATAAGGAATATCTTCTTTGGTGGCAATTGCCTCTATAGTTGCATCTGCTTGAAGGTCAATAAGTTTAGAAAAACTAACCTTTTCAAGATATTCTAATTCTGGGATAGTTGTATGAGAGGGAATAATAATTTTCTCTTCAAAGTCAGCTACCTTAATGAATGTAACGGTTTTGTCTCGAACCCCCTCCATAATAAGTTGCAAAAAGGAGTGCTGATCAACAGGTCCAATAAGGCCAATAGGGGTGAGCCCTTGCTTGGTACCATTAATATTATATTTGCCAAGACTCTCTGCCCAAAGTTGGACATACCATTTATTAAAATCTTTTAATGAAGATGAATAGCTAAAGAGTACATTGATTTTGAACCGATTTTTATTTTCTACAAAAAAGCGTGCTTTTTCCATGAGTATTTGATAGAATTGTTCATGATTAAAAAAGCTATGATAAACTTTTTGTGCACCTTTAAGCATGTTGTCAATGTCAACTCCAATGATAGCAAGAGGAAGCAGTCCAACAACAGAGAAGACTGAAAAACGTCCCCCTATATTCTGTGCCAAATTAAAAAAAGGGATAGTATTCTCTTTGGCATAACGATATAAAGGGGTATCACTTTTGCTAATAATAGCAGTATTGTTAGTATGAAAACTGATATAGGCTGAGAGATATTTAAAGATACTGATTGTTTCAACGGTAGTACCACTTTTGCTGATGATGATAAAAAAAGTATTATCTGGGTCGATGCGGTCAAGTTTATCTTTGATATCGATAGGGTCGGTTGTCTCAAAGAAAAATAGATCTTTTTTGAAATGGTACTTACGTTTAAGAAAATTGTAAATAGCACTACTTCCTAGACTGCTGCCACCTACACCAAGTATTGCAACAGAGCACTGTGTAACCTTTTGAGCAAAAGTTTTGATATTGGATGTATCAGCAAATGGAAGATCGTAATACCCTATCTTCTCCCGTTCTTTTTTTAGCTGTGAGAGAATATGTTCATTGGAGCGAATTTGGTAGAAGTTTTTACTATAGTTCATGAGAAATCCTTTTCAGCTTTTCAATATATTTTTAGCCGTATCAATGAGTGCATTGACCTTCTTTTCATATTCTTTTACTAATATATTATCTGTTGACTCAAATCGTGTTACAAGTACAGGTGTAGTATTTGAAGCACGAACTAGTCCCCACCCATATTCAAAGTTGATACGTAAACCATCGACTTCGATAATACTTTTAATGACAGGAAAGTCTTTTGGTGGATTTTGGAGCAATATCTTAACTTGATTAATGATGGCAAATTTTTCCTCTTCGGTAGTTTCAATTTTAATCTCTTCTGTGGAAAAAACTTGGGGAAGTGAATCTATTTCAGTATCGATATCAATACCTCTTTGGATCAGTTCAAGCATACGGAGGGTAGCATAGATAGCATCGTCGTATCCAAAGTAGCGGTGCTTAAAAAAGATGTGTCCACTCATTTCGCAGGCAAGATCTGCATTTGTCTCTTTCATCTTTATTTTGAGGTTGGAGTGACCAGTTTTATACATAATAGTGGTTGCTCCACGGCGTTTGAGTTCATTGTACATTACTTGTGAACATTTAACTTCTCCTATGACTGTAGGATTTTTCATTCCCAAAGTATAGAGTAGTGCCATTTGATCACCTTTAATATTATGCTTGTGTGTTAGAACAGCAATACGATCGGCATCTCCATCATAGGCAAAAGCAATATCTCCATCCTCTACTAATAGTGCTTTGACATCAACAAGGTTCTTCTCTTCAGATGGATCAGGATGATGGTTGGGAAAGGCACCATCAGGCTCACAGTAGAGACCTTCGTAGTCAAATGACAGAGCATCAAAAATCTTTGTCAGCACTGTATCTGCAACACCATTACCACAATCAATAATAATTTTTTGCTTCATCTCTTTAAGGTGTACAAACTCCTTAATCATAAAATTAATGTAGGGGGTTTTGACATTGATCTCTATTTTTGTGGTATCATCAGGCACTATTTTATCAGCATTGGTAATAATTTCATTACCAAGTGCATAGATACATTCACCAAAAAATGGTGTACAATCAATAGTAATTTTAAAACCATTATATTCAGGCGGGTTGTGTGAGCCAGTAATCATAATGGAAGCATCAGGGGATGTTTCTAGGCGAGAAGTAAGGAGTAGGGGGTGGGGTATTTTGGGCTTAAGATCTTTGATTTTCTGATAATTAGAAAAGTAGTTGACTGGAGTAGCAACCATGCCCATATCAAGTACAGTGCAACCTGAAGCATTTAGTCCAGAGGTGAGCCAGTCCCTTAAGGTAGGTGAATGGAAGCGTGCGTCATAACCAATGGAGACAATTTTTTCTCTACCAATTTTTTGTCCAAGATAGTAACCAATAAGTTTAACACTTTGTTCATGAAGCTCTTTGCCATAGATACCACGAATGTCATATTCACGAAAGATTGAAGACCTTATGGGTGGAGTGGATAGCCCATCATTTCTTTTCATAATAATGGTACCATTTAACCTTTTGTATGTCGTTTTTTATATTTTTAACAAATATATTTGATTTATATATTATGTTTTATCCTTAGAATGTTATCCTGATTCCTCCATACCAATCATTGACAAGGTTGTAAGTATATGTCAGGTAGATAGTATTATCAATTGTCTTATAGGTAGTATCGATATTTTTGTGTCCACCATAAACATGAACATCGGGAATCACTTCCATATCCGCCTCAAAACGGTATTCAAGGTATTGTTTTGCATTAAAAAATGAGAGCACAGAAGGTGCATATGATATTTTTGTTGAGAGAGTTAAGGGGGGAATGGAACCATCAAAAGGCAGGTGAAGAGTTACTTTTCCAGAGACTGGTGTGGCTATATATTTTCTTGTAAATCTTCTTTCAAATACAGCTCCAATTCCAAAAGTTAAAACAACTCCACTTGCTGATGATAGTTTATTTGAAGCATTAAAACTAATTGAACCAAAATTATCATGAACAAGCAATAAGGTCTTCGTTAAGTCATCAACTACCTGACTACCTAAACCTATCTTTCTGTGAATTAAATCATCAAGATAATCACCAACTTTAGAATCATCGATATCTTCATAATTAAGGGAACGAGTAGTACGAAGGTAAATAGCATTGATAGAATACTTTGTACTACCTTTATACCCCATATCAATATTTCCTTCAAATTCAAGATCTTTATTGTTTATATTAAATCCCAAACCACTTGCCTGTAGCATCCCCATCAACATTAGCAATAAAGCAATACTTTTTTTCATGAATGTTCTCCAGTTATTTTTTAATATCTAGTTGCCATTATAGCAAGGAGATGATTATTGATATATTAGTTATTGGTCTATTTGGGAAGATATTTTGAAAAACTAACTGTTAATTTAGTCTACTGGCATATAATATTTTTTCTTTCTCTCCTCTTTTTTCTTTCTTATGGCTTTTTTCTTTTTCTCCATCATAATAGCATCTTTGAGCTCTTCTTCATTGTCAAAACGTGCTGCATCAATAAATTTGGATTTATCATCAAATTGTCCGGTTTTAACTCCCCATAAAAGTGCAAACAGCCCAGAGGCTCCCAATAGTGTTGATATACCAAGCATTACAATAACAATACTGTCAGACATAGAATACCCCATAGAAATAAGCAGATAAGTTTATTGTAAGATGCATGGTCAAATATCTCTTTTCTAAAAAGTTAAGGTATTTTAACAGATTTTCTTGACAAAAAAGCAAATATATTATTTACTACCTTTTTTAAACTTCATTATTTTAATTCGTATAGAGTTTCCAACAACAACCAATGAACTTAAGCTCATTGAAAGTGCAGCAATGAGTGGATTAATGAAGCCTGCTATAGCAAGAGGGATGGCAATGATGTTGTAAAACAAGGAAAAACCAAGGTTCTCCTTGACTGCACGATAAGTGCGTCTAGAGATGCGGTATGCTTCGTAAATACTCTGCGGTTTTTCATCCAATAGTACAATATCACTAACTGAGATAGCAACATCGGCTCCTTGACCCATAGCAATAGCAATGTTAGATTTAGCAAGGGCAATAGTATCATTGATACCATCACCAGCCATCACTACAGTATGTCCTGTTTTATGAAAGTGGTCTATCAGGCTTGCTTTATCTTGGGGTAGTAGTTTGGCATATACTTTATCGATACCTACAATATCAGCGACATGTTTGGCACTCTGTTCGTTATCACCAGTGAGCATCACAACTTGAATACCAAGTTTTCTAATAGAATCGATTGCTTCTTTTGCCCCTTCTCTAATAGTGTCTGCTAATTCAAACATGGCAACAAGTTTTCCATCCACAGCAAAGTAGAAAAGCATATGTTCAGACTTTTCTTGAGGCTCAATATTGTACTGTTGCATAAATGTACTATTGCCACCAATAAGTTGTTGACCACAATAATAGGCCTCAATCCCTTTTGCCTGAATGGTTTTAATTTGCTTAAGGGGAAGATCTGTATATTCAATTTGCTCTTTTAGATAGGCAGCGATACCACAAGAGACAGGATGGTTAGAGGTAGAGACAAGTGCATAAAGTAGTTTTTTATCGTAGTCTGCGTACTCTTTTTCAGTAATGACAGAAGGGCTACCTTCGGTAATGGTGCCAGTCTTATCTAGGGCGAGTAGGTTGCTTTTTGCCATTGTTTCTAAAAAACCTGCCTCTTTAAAGAGAATATTGCGTTTGGCAGCAACGGAAATTCCTACTAGTGTTGCCATAGGAGTGGCAAGACCAAGTGCACAAGGACAAGCAATAACAACAACAGAGATACTGATAATGAGAGCCTGTTCCAATGTACCACCAATGTACCACCATCCTAAAAAGGTTATGATGGCGACAAGAAAGATAATGGTAGAGAAGTGACCTGATATTTGATCAGCAAGGCGTTCGATATGTGGTTTTTTGGTAATAGACTCTTCTAAAAGAGAAACAATGGAGTGGAGTAAAGAAGAAGAGACATTTTTGGTTGCTTCATAACAGACAACAGAGTCTAAACAGATAGAACCACTAAGAATGGTACTACCTTTATATTTGTGAGTTGGTTTGCTTTCTCCTGTCAATGAACTTTCATCAAATGAACCCTCTCCGTAGGTAACAATGCCATCAATAACTACTTTTTCTCCAGGCTTGAGTTCAATAGTGTCACCCAATGTGATATTTTCTACTGAAATCAGTACCTTTGTACCATTTTGTACAACAGTTACTTCTGTAGGGGTACTACCCATAATAGAATCAAGTGTATCAACTGCATGTTTTTTGCTGAGAACCTCAAGGTATTTTCCCACAAGTATAAAGGTAACAATCATTGCTACGGAGTCAAAGTATACTTCCCCTTGTTGTGTAACCATAGCATAGATAGAATAAAGATAGGCAGAGAGTGCACCAGAGGTAACCAATGTGTCCATATTGATAATATTGTTTTTATAACCATAATAGGCACCTCTAAAGAAAACCCAACCACTGTAAAAGAGTACAGGTGTTGCCAAAATAAATTCTGCAACATTAAGAATATCTTTGAAGCGTTGCTCCATACCACTGAAGTAACCAGCATAGTGGGCAATGGCAATCCACATAATATTCATAGAGCCAAATATTGCAACGAGAATACGTGAGTAATACTCTTTACGTGTTTTGATTGCATGTTCTTCTTGGAGAGTTGGGTCATAAGGGTAGGCATTGTATCCAATGGAGCGAATAGTCTCTATAATCTTGGAGAGAGCAATCTCGTCTGGATCCCAAATTACTTTAGCTTTATTATTGGTATAATTAATGGTCGCTTCAATGATTCCGTCTGTTTTGTGAAGTACCTTTTCATTTAACCAAATACAGGCAGAACAATGGATGCCTTCAATGATGAGGTTAATTTCAAGCAGACCATTCTCATCCTCTTTGATATACTTTTTCTTAAATCCTTCTAGGTCAAATTTTTTCAAGTCTTCATTTTTGTGTATGGTAGGCTGGAGTTTAGTGTTACCCAATTTGATATAGAAGCTACTAAGTCCTTCCTCTTCGAGTAAGTGGTAGACTCCTTGGCACCCTTTGCAACAGAAATAGAGCTTTTTGTCAGAATGTTCTTCTGTAATCATGACTGATTTATCAAAAATGAGGTTGCAGTGGGTACAAGGGACTTGGGCCAAATAACTATCCTTATAATATCTTATTTTTTGATTGATACCCACCAAATTATAGCTTAGTTTATTTTATCCAAAAGTGGGTAAAATCCCGCATGGAAAATATATTCTTATTGACAACAGTCCTTATTATTCTAGAACTTTTTGAAGCAATAGTGCAGCGTGCACACATATTTGGTGATATTATAAAACGTCTCTATGTTTGGTATCACAAGAGTATTTTTCTTTTTTTTCTAGCCCATCCAACATTTTATTTTACTCTTTTTGTAGTGATAGCAACAGATATATTGAACTTCTCTATGGTTATGATTATTGCAATGAAGGTATTTGATATTTTTTATAAACTTGAATTGATTAAAGTAATCTATATTCACCAAAAAGTACCTGATGAGCTATCGGCTATACTCCAGTGGCATATACCTTCATGGTTCTTTTTTACAGGCGTGATACTCTATCCATCACTACTTTTTTTAGCATTAGCATAGACACATACATACTAATTAATCTTACCTATGTTTTTGTACTTGATAAAATTAAGAAATAGTTTTTACCATATACATTAATAGCCTCAAAGCAAATTAACTTGACATTGACATTTCAGTCAAAAAGCATTATAATACCTACACTACATAGCAGTACTTATTACTACTATTTTAATCCCCATTCTAAATAATCATAAATTAAAATAAGAGGAATTATGAGCGATAGCAAGAAATCCAATAGTCATACAGGAAAAAAAAATAACAGGACCCACATACCCGTACAGGGATATAAAATAGAAGATCTCCAACAAAAACCCCTTGAAGAACTTGTTAGTATTGCCAAAGAGGTTAGTGTTGAAAATCCTAACGAGTATCAACGAAAAGATCTTATCTTTGAAATTCTAAAGTCGCAGGTGAGCCAAGGTGGCTTCATTCTCTATACGGGGATATTGGAGATTATGTCTGATGGATATGGATTTTTACGATCTATTGATGGTAATTTTGCGAACTCTAGTAACGATACCTATGTTAGTGGAACACAAGTCAAGCGGTTTGCGCTGCGTAATGGAGATATTGTTACTGGTCAGGTACGTCCACCTAAAGATCAGGAGAAATACTACGCACTTTTAAAAATAGAGGCAATTAACTACTTGCCGCCAGATAAATCTAAGCAGCGTCCACTCTTTGATAATCTCACACCACTTTATGCCTCTGAGCAGTTAAGGATGGAGTATCATCCTATGAAGATGACTGGACGTGTACTTGATCTCTTTGCACCTATTGGCAAAGGACAACGTGCACTCATTGTTGCACCACCACGTACTGGTAAAACTGAACTACTTAAAGAGCTTGCACATGGTGTAACCCATAACAATCCTGATGCTTCACTTATGGTATTGCTTGTTGATGAACGTCCTGAAGAGGTAACTGATATGCAACGCTCAGTTAAAGGAGAAGTGTATGCTTCGACTTTCGATCTTCCTGCACAAAATCATGTTAGAACAGCTGAGATGGTTATTGAAAAAGCCAAAAGGCGTGTTGAGATGGGTAAAGATGTTATTATTTTACTTGATTCCATTACCCGTTTGGCACGTGCTTACAACACAGTAACACCAAGTTCTGGGAAAGTACTCTCTGGTGGTGTTGATGCCAATGCTCTACACAAGCCCAAGCGTTTTTTTGGTGCAGCACGTAATATTGAAGAAGGTGGAAGTCTTACTATCATTGCCACTGCACTTATTGAAACTGGAAGTCGCATGGATGAGGTAATTTTTGAAGAATTTAAAGGAACGGGGAACTCAGAGGTAGTTCTTAGTCGTTATGTGGCAGAACGCCGTATCTATCCTGCTATTGATGTGACTAAGTCTGGTACTCGTAAAGAGGAGCTTATGGTTGATCCTGAAACCCTTCAAAAAGTTTGGGCACTTCGAAATGCAATGCAGAATATGGAAGAAGTTGAAGGACTTAAATTCCTTTACTCTAAGATGATGAAGACTAAAAGCAATAAAGAGTTTTTGATAATGATGAATGAATAGTATAGTGAAAGGAAAAATCACTTTTGCTAAGTGGAGGAGTGAGGAGTGAGGAGTGAGGAGCTAAGGGTTGGAGTTTTTGACTCTGGTTTGGGTGGCTTAACGGTAGTTAAGGCTATTCAAGAACTTATTAAGGGTGCCAAACTCTTTTATATTGCCGATACGATACATGCTCCCTATGGTGAAAAAACAGAGGAAGAGATACGACAATATACTATTGATATTACTGACTTTCTTATTGAGCATCATCAGATTGATGTGTTGGTGGTTGCCTGCAATACCGCAACTTCCGCAGCTATAGAAGTGCTTCGTAAGTGCTATACAGATTTTATTATTATTGGTACAGAACCTGCAGTTAAACCTGCAATCGAACAGACTAAAACAGGAAAAATTGGCATATTAGCAACACCAGCAACGCTCAAAGGTGATAAGTACCGGAAGCTTGTTGATAATCTTTTCTTGCAGAAAGATATTACCCTTTTTGAGCAAGCATGCCCTGGGCTTGTGAAACAGATTGAGGCAGGAAAAATAGACCATCCGAAGACTCAAAAGATGTTAGAGTCATGGTTGCGCCCAATGCGTGATGAAGATGTAGATACAATTGTCTTAGGATGTACACACTACCCACTTGTAGGAGATATGATTGTTAAGATTATGGGAAATCAGCCAAACCTTATTCATACAGGAGAGCCGATAGCAAGGCGATTGCTTTCCTTGTTGGTACAACAAGGGTATAAGAATAAAGGAGATTTTGATGTAAAGCTCTACACGACTGGGAAGATAGATCGTAGTGTTGTCTCAACACTGCTTGGATTCTCGTCACATATCACATCTATTTGTATCTAGTATAGCAATACTGGGTTATTAAAAATATCTGCATTAACTTGAAAAAACTATCATGTATACAATACCATGATTAGAATAGCCCAATTGCCTCTTTGACTACCTCTATTTTTTTATTGGCAATTTCACTAGCTTTTTTTGCCCCCATGGTAAGAATATCATGTACTTCATCCATATGTTTTAGATAGTAGGCACGTTTTTCACGTGCTTCTTCCAGCTCTTCCCAGATTAGATCTTTGAGATATTTTTTGAAGTGACCATATCCCTCTTTACCACTTCTGTAGCGTGCTTGAAGTTCCTTTTTTTCTTCTCCATCAAGGAAGAGGGTAGCAAGGTTGTAAATATGACAGTTCTCCCATTCCAATGGTTCGCCCAATGGCATAGAAGAGGAGATAATTTTTTTACAACGATTTTGTAATAGCTTTTCATCCATAAAAAGGTCGATAGCATTACCATAGCTCTTGCTCATTTTTTGCCCATCAATACCAGGAATGGTTGCAACTTCTTTTTGTACCATATGTTCCGGAAGTATAAAAATATCTCCATATTCGTTATTGAATTTTATGGCAATATCGCGTGTTATCTCCACATGCTGGATTTGATCTTTTCCTACGGGAACCTTCTTGGTGTCATAAAGTAAAATATCTGCTGCCATTAACACAGGGTAACTAAAGAGTGCGTGTGATGCAGGAATACCTTTGGAGACCTTATCCTTGTAGCTATGAGCACGTTCAAGTAGACCCATAGGAGTAAACTTTGAGAGAATCCAGTAGAGTTCAAGAACCTGTGGCACATGACTTTGTACCCAAAAAGTGGTTTTTTCAGGATCAATGCCTACAGAGAGGTAATCTACCGCTGCATCAAGTGTATACTGTCCAAGTATTTCAGCATCCTTGGAGGTAGTCAGCGAATGATAATTGGCAATAAAAGTGAAGAGCTCATGCTCTTTTTGTAGTTCAATCATTGGTTTCATTGCACCAAAGTAATTACCAATATGAAGTTTCCCTGAAGCCTGTATTCCTGTGAGTACTCGCATATTACTCCCTAATTAAAATTTTCAAAATTATAGCAGGAAATTGGTATATTTTTCTATATCCTCTTTTGTTTAGTTATGCTACTATCTATTTTAACTAAATAGATTGTGCTGAAGTAAAATTGCTATATAATCATATTTCTTTCTTTTACAAAAAGGAGTTTATAATGAAAAACCAAATAGCAGGATTGTTGCTTCTAGTAACCACTCTTTTTATATATATTGGGTGTGCAAATAGTTCAGAAAAAAATTTACCTTTTTCAGTAGATGATGCTATTGCATCTGAAAGGTCTACACTCAACCAAGAGCTTACCAATACATTGTCATATATGGGGAATGAAGAGCGTCTAGCTTATGATGTTTACAACAAACTTTATGAAAAATATGGCATAAGACAGTTTACTAACATTGCCAATAACTCAGAGTACAAACATATTGAAGCTGTTCAGGGTTTAGTCAAGAAATATTTTTCAAATAGTCAGCCAAACTTTACTAATGTTGATGCCCCACCACTTAACTACAAAAATACGGCTATTGAAGATATGGAGGCTGGGGTTTATGATATTGCTGATATTCAATATCTTTATGACTTGCTTATCTCGAAGGGTTCAGCTTCTGAAATTGATGCACTGAAGGTAGGGTGCATAGTAGAAGTTGTTGATATTAATGATTTGGATAATTTTATAAAAGTTGCAGAAAACATAAATGCTTCTGATATTGTAGCAGTTTTTAATTTTTTGCGTAACGGTAGCTACCATCATTACTGGGCATTTGACCGCGGGTTAAAGGATAAAGGAGTACCCAATGGTTGCTGTTCTCTTGGTGTAGTAGATGATGTAAACTATTGCCACCCTGAATATCCTAATTCTTCTAATGAAAATAAAAACAGTCATAAAGAAGGCAGAAGAGGCAACAGAAGAGGCAATAGAAGAGGCAATTAAAGCCTCTTTTTTTATTCTCTTGCTATATTATTATGGTAAGCTTACGATCCGTACCTTTTGAAATTCTTATTCTTATTGGCATATAAATAATATTTTGCTTATACTTCTTCTTCCAAACTTAAAGTATTACTCTTGACTCTTGTCTACTGGTTTACTCAAACATATGCACTATTCCTCTTCTAGTCTTTCTCCACGCTTGCGTGCTACAATATCTAAGGGTACACCTTCAAAGTCATATTTACTTCTAATATAGTTAGCAAGATAGCGCTTATAGCTAAAGTGTAACCCATCAGGACGATTGGTGATAAGCGCAATCTTTGGTGGTTTTGTCTCATATTGTGTTGCGAACTTTATCTTAACCACTGCACCATTATAGCTTGGCACATGATGGCGATTCATTGCTTCACGTAGGGTGTCGTTAAGTTTTGAAGTTGAGATACGCTGTTTGTATCGCTCATAGATAGCTATAGTTTGATCAAGTATTTTATGAACCCGCATACCAGTTTTTGCAGAGATAGTAATGAGTGGTGCATAGTGAAGAAATTTTAGTTCATCACGGATATTATTGACCACTTCTTCATAGGTTTTTTCTTCACGTATATCCCATTTATTAATAACAATAAGTGCACCTAGACGGTATTTTTCTATAAGTCCTGCAATACGTTCGTCTAGTTCTAGTACTCCTTCGGTTGCATCGATTACCAATAGAGCAATGTCAGCTTTTTCAAGCATTGCTTCAGTGCGCCCAAGTGCATACTTTTCAATACCTACAATTTTCCCACGTCGGCGTATACCCGCTGTGTCAACAAAGGTGATTTTGTAGCTATTATACTCAATACTTTCATTAATAGGGTCAATGGTTGTTCCTGCTATACTGGAGACCACAGAGCGCTCTTCACCGAGTAGCGCGTTAAGTAATGAGCTTTTACCGGTATTGACTCGTCCGATGATAGCGATACTAATCTCTTTATCTTCTTCTCTCTCTTCTTTGGTAAAATAGATATCTGAGATACACTTCTCAAAAGGATCCTTCTCCTCAGTTGCCTCAAGATGAAGTTCAGGTTTCTCTTCATGTTGAGGAATATAATTTTCCAACCAGTTATAAAAATTATTAAAATAACGATTATGACTAACAGACATAGGGAAAGTAGCATCTGCACCAAACTCTAAAAATTCCCAGTAACGTTCTTCTTCTTTGTCATTGTCAATTTTGTTAACTATAAGTGCTAGTGGTTTGTGCAGTTTCTGAAGATTGTAGAAGAGCTTTTTATCTTCTTCATTTGGAATACTCTTACCATCGACCATGTAAATGATTACATCAGACTCTTTTGCTGCTTTTAATGAGAAATCAGCAACCTTGGAGAAGAGTTCAGAAGTGTAGTCTATCCCTCCTGTATCAAGTACTTCAAAGTTACGATTATCTGAGATAGTTACAATACGTTTTTTAATATCGCGAGTTGTGCCACTTACATCAGAGGTGATAGCATCACGCTGACGTGCAAGACGATTAAAAAGAGAAGATTTTCCTACATTGGGTCGTCCAAGTATGGCAACTTTTTTAAGTGGTTGTTTTTGCATATAGATAATTCTTTCAAATCTTCTTCAAATTATTGGAAGAGATATTAAAATTTTTTTATGGTTAATAAATCCATTATGATATCCACTTTCTGTAACAAAGTATTAAACTTTTCTCAAAATATATGGGTGGAAAAATCTATGATTTCTTGTGACAGTGTAGCATAGGTTTGATTATCTTCCTCCTATCATGGGTCTTTTAATTAAATGGTAAAAAATTTTAGTCAAAGATCTACTATTTATATTAAGTTATTTAAAGATTTTTTTCACAATAATATAAAAGTATTGATGTTGATTAATGAGTATTTTAACTCTGCCTTGCTACAATGCACTATGCATACTAAAGTTTATAATTTAGAAAATAATAGATTTTGCTAAAGGATAATATTTGCGATACCTTCTATTTCTATTTATTGCATTAAGTCTCCATGCAAAATTTGATGCAACATTGACTATTGAAAAAGATGTAGAGCATAGAACTAAAATAGCGTTAGAAGATAGTTCTGTGCTTCCAAATAAGCAACTCTTTAAAATGCTTGTCTCTGACTTGAAAATCTCTGGTCATTTTTTAGTAGATGAAATAGTCTATCAGGGAAGCTTTAAGGGAAATGTAATTAATCCTGCACTTAAATCACAGGAATATGTACTCAAGTATACGATGCAGGAAGGATCAGGGGTTAGGCTTTCTGTAAGACTTCTTAAAGCATCAACAGGTAGAGAGATTTTTAAGAAAAGCTATACGATTTCATTGTCTTCCAAGATGCCTTTTCTTGCGCATAAAGCAGTTTGGGATATTAATAATATACTAAAATATCCAAATATAGACTGGATTAATCGTTATGTAGTTTTTGCTCAATATACGACTTCCAAACATAGTAAAATTATATTGGCAGATTATACATTTACTTACAAGAAGCCAATTATTAGTGGTGGACTAAATCTTTTTCCAAGATGGGCAGATAAAAATCAGAGAAGTTTCTATTATACTTCATTGCGAGGAACAATACCAACTCTCTATCGCTTAAATATTTATACTGGAGCAAAAACAAAAATTGCTTCATCTGAGGGCATGATAGTCTGTTCAGATGTGAGCAAAAATACAAAAAAAATACTTTTAACTATGGCACCATCAGGGCAGCCTGATATCTATGAGCTCAATCTTTTAACTGGCAGAAAGATACGCATAACTCGCTTTAATGGTATCGATGTTAATGGTAAGTATATTAATGATGAGCGTCGTATAGTTTTTGTATCTAATCGTCTAGGATATGCCAATATCTTTAGGAAAGATATTCATGGCTCTGCTATTTCTCAGATAGTGTACCATGGACGAAATAATGATACTGTTGACGCATATGGTAGTCGTATTGTTTATGCAAGTAGAGAGAGTAATAATGTGTTTAGAGGTAATACATTCAATATCTATCTAGCATCAATGAACGATGCTACAACTAGACCATTAACAGTATTAGGCAGTAATCAGTTTCCTCATTTTTCATCTAATGGAAGTATTGTGCAATATATTAAACAGACGCAGAATGGTTTCTCTGTAGGATATATCAATCTTCAGAGTAAACAAAGCTTACTTATTCCCCTTGGCGGACATAAAATACAGGCACTGGATTGGTAAACAAAATAAAGAATAAACAAAGTAAAGGATAAATAAAATGATAAAATGTAATAGAAAATGTTTAACTATTATAACATTGCTCATCTTCTTTTTGGCAGGATGTACTAAAGATCCTGAGCTTCAAGGAGGTGACAATGAAAGTAATGTATATAATGCTGATACAATAAATATCGACGAGAGTGGATATAGTAGCAAACCCTATAATAGTAGTGGTAATAGTTTTCAGAGTCTCTATTTTAATTTTGACTCTTATGTCATCAATGGGAAAATGGATAATGTAATTACTAAAAATGTTACCATAATACGAGAAGCAAATGGTAAAAAGATTAAAATTGAAGGGAACTGTGATGAGTTTGGTACTGACGAGTATAACTACGCATTAGGACTTAAACGTGCCAAAGTAGTTAAAGATGCACTTATTGCTCAGGGCATATCTGCCTCACAGATACTTATGGTTAGTTATGGAGAAAGCAATCCTGCGTGCACAGAACAGACAAATGCATGTTATGCCCAAAATCGTAGAGTTGATTTTCGTTTTGTGAAGTAGTGTAGTATGATGCCTCTAAAACTTCTTTTATTTTTTAGCATGATACTATCATCAGAGCTATTTGCTATTTTCGGAAGTGATTTAGCAGAACAGAACCATCAGAGGATTCTTGCTATGCAACGTATTATTGCGGAGCAGAATGAGCGTATTGATGGGCTAATTTCACTTATCGAAGGGTTGAATTCTCAGATAGCTAAGAGGAAAGTGGTAAAAAAACAGATACCACAACATGGGGAGAGTGATGAGACACTGAAGCTGATTAAAGATCTTGGAAACATGATTGATGAAATCAATAACAATTACGTAAGCAAGTCAGATCTTGAGAAGATAGTTAATTTAGGAAAGTTTACCATAAGGAAAAAGAAGAAAATAGCTACATCACAAAAGGATTTTAACAGAAGGCCTGCTTCAGCTCTCTATAGTGAAGGAGTGAGGCTTTTTGTCAAAAAGCGATACGATGAAGCTAGACGCCATTTTTACTTAACGGTAAAAAAAGGCTACAAATCTGCTGCCTCTAATTATTATCTAGGGGAGATTGCTTATTATACCAAACAGTACAGTAGTGCAATTTTCTACTATAAGAAAAGTGCGAGTTTACACGATAAAGCAGGATATATGGATGTCCTGTTGCTTCATACGGCTATCTCATTAGATAAAACAGGAGAAAAAGAGCAGGCACGTATTTTTTATGAGAATGTGATTGAGAATTACCCAGGTAGAAAATCTACTACTATAGCAAAGAAAAGGCTAATGAAGATTTAGAAAAAAGCCCCCATTTTTTTTATGTATTGTGTAGTAGACTACAAATACACTAATACATGGGATTGCTATTATGAAAGATCACATGCTTTCTGGTAAGCCTTCTCTATAGCCCCCATACACGAAGCACGCACATTTCCTTTTTCTAGCATGCCGTACCCTGCAGCCGTTGTACCTCCTGGTGACATAACACTATCCTTCAGAAGTGCAGGGTGCATTTTTGTTATAAGTTTTCCAAATCCAGCAAAAAGTCCTTGCATTACTTTTATGGCATCTTCACGCTTGAGTCCCTGATTAACTGCACCATCAGTAAATGCTTCAGCAATAAGTGCTAAATAGGCAGGACCAGAACCTGAAAGTGCTGTTGCAATATTGATCTCTTTTTCGCTCTCTAGCCATAAAACTTCTCCCATGCTACGCATCAGTTTTTCTGCCTCTTTGCGATGATATATGTCACCAGTGAGTGTGGTCATAGATGCTCCTTCACTAGCAGCAAGATTGGGCATGGCGCGGATAACCGATTTGCTTTTAATCTCTTTTTTGAGTTTATCTATAGAGGTACCAGCAAGTACAGAAAGAAGAAGTTTTGCCTCTCCTTTTAGTAACTTTGATACATTTTCAAGATTACCTGGCTTAATACAGAGAAGAATGGTCTTGTCGGTAATATTGAATTCCTCAAGTAGGAATTTTTTAATCTTTGTTCCTAGCGCAGTCTCAAATGCATTGAGTCTCTCCATGTTGCGTCCAACCACTTCGATACTGTATTGCTCTTTTAGCCCTTTGGCAATACTTAATGCCATAGCACCATTTCCTATAAATGTGATGGTTTGCATAAAATCTCACTTTTGATAAAATTATATGAAAGATTATAGCACAGATTGTTGAGGAAGGTGGGTAAATCTGTTATAATGACGCCACTACTATTGTTTGAGGATAATAAGATGGAAAATTTTTTACAGCAGGCTAAAGCATCAACACGTATATTGGCAACACTGAGTGGAAAAGAGAAGAATCATATTCTTAAAAATATGGCACAGGCACTACGTGATCAGGAATCTGAAATACTCAAAGCCAATAAGCTTGATATGACACAAGCCCATGTAAATGGGCTCTCTTCCGCGCTTCAAGATAGACTTTTTCTTGATGAAAAACGTCTTGAGGCAATAGCAGCAGCCATTGAAGAGATTGCCACACTAAAAGAACCTGTAGGTCGAGTACTTGATGGTTGGTTTGCTGATGCGGGGTTTAAGATAGAAAAAGTAACAGTACCTATTGGTGTTGTTGGTGTTATTTATGAGTCTCGTCCTAACGTAACTGCCGATGTAGGTGCACTCTGTTTTAAGAGTGGTAATGTTGCTATTTTAAAGGGAGGAAAAGAGGCAGAGAATTCTAACCATGCTATTGCCAGTGTGCTTCAGGGAGTCCTAGAAAAAAATGGACTACCCAAAGCTGCTATTGCGCTTTTGCCCGATAGCTCCAGAGAGGGGGTAGCAAAGCTTATTAAACAGGATAAATATGTTGACCTGATTATTCCTAGAGGAGGAGAATCTCTTATTCGTTATGTGAGCGAGAATGCAACTGTGCCCGTAGTCAAACATGACAAAGGACTTTGCCACACCTATATAGACAAAGATGCCGATATAGATAAGGCACTTAAGATTATTGTCAATGCTAAATGTCGTCGTACAGGAATTTGTGGCGCAGTAGAAACATTACTGATTGATGCACAAGTTGCCCAAGAGGTGGTTCCAAAAATTGTTGAAACCTTCAGTCCTCATGAAACAATCTTAAGAGGATGCGAAAAGACATGTAAAATTATGAATATGGAAGTAGCAACACAGAAAGATTGGGAGACAGAGTATCTTGATAATATCTTAAGTATTAAGGTTGTTGATGGTGTTCATGGTGCAATCTTGCATATTGAAACATATGGATCACAACACTCTGAAGCAATTATTACTGAGAACTATAGGATAGCTGAAAAATTTCTTAATGAAGTGGATGCAGCTTGTGTATACTTGAATGCTTCGACACAGTTTACAGATGGTGGCGAGTTTGGTTTTGGAGCAGAAGTGGGTATTAGTACCAACAAACTTCATGCGAGAGGACCAATGGGTGTGAGTGAATTGACTACTTATAAGTACAAGATTTATGGATATGGCGAAACACGTTAAGTTTTGTTAGATAGAATACCGTAAACTCAATAAATTAGGAAATATAATGGCAATCAAAAAAGAAAATAGTGTTGTAGGCATCGAGTACGAAGTAAAAGAGGCAGGCACTACAGAGGTTGTAGATACAAACAAGGGCGCACAGCCACTTGAATTTGTTACAGGAAAAGGACAAATTGTCCCAGGTCTTGAAAAAGTACTTATTGGTATGCAAGAGGGTGAAAACACAGATATTCTTGTTAAGGCAGCAGATGCATATGGTGAAGTAATGTCTGAAGCGATACAGGTGCTTCCTTCCGAGCAGTTTGAAGGTGTGGAACTCAAAGAAGGCATGACACTCTACGGACAGGGCGAGGATGGACAGACTGTACAGGTGACTGTCAAGTCATTTAATGATAAAGAGGTTACTGTAGACTTTAACCATCCATTAGCAGGTAAAGATTTGATGTTCTCAGTTACAATTCTTTCTGCAAGAGAAGCAACAGCAGAAGAGGCAGCCACAGGACAAGTGGGTGGCGGAAGCTGTGGCTCAGGATGTGGTTGTCATTAATCATATTTTTATAACCCTCTTTGGTAGAAGACCGTATTGTTTAAATACTAATATGGTCTCACAGTATTCAGTTCATAAGCCTGCATATGAGCTTTTCTACTCCTTTTTATCTACATTTTGCTACCCTTACAAAAATCAATAGAATCGGATAATTATGCTAATAGATGGACACGGTAGAACCGTTAATTATTTAAGAGTGTCAGTGACTGAACGTTGTAATTTTAGGTGTCAGTATTGTATGCCAGAGAAACCTTTTTCATGGGTACCCAAAGAGAATCTTCTTAGTTTTGAGGAACTTTTTTTATTTATTAAAGTAGCAATGGATGAGGGAATAAGCAAGATTCGTATTACTGGCGGAGAGCCATTGTTACGTGAAGATCTTGATGTCTTTATTAAAATGATTAATACCCATAATCCAGATGTTGATCTTGCTATGACAACCAATGGTTTTCTTTTGCCAGAAGCAGCACAAAGGCTTAAAGATGCGGGGCTAAAGAGACTCAATATCTCTTTGGACTCATTGAAGACTGACACAGCAAAAAAAATTGCTCAAAAAGATGTACTCTCTCATGTACTTCTAGGAATCAATAAAGCACTAGAAGTGGGCTTGAAGATTAAGATAAATATGGTGCCACTTAAAGGAATGAATGATGATGAGATAGTGGATATTCTTGATTACTGCCGTAAGCATAATATGAAAGTACGTTTTATTGAGTATATGGAGAACCGCTATGCCGATGAGAGTCTCAAGGGAATGCATGGAAAAGAGATTTTAAAGAAGATTAAAGAGAAATATACTATTCGTGCACTTGGACGTGAAGGGGCGAGCCCATCATTTAATTATGTGATTGAAGAGAATGGTTACGAGTTTGGATTGATTGACCCACATAAGCATGATTTTTGTGAAAGTTGTAATCGTATTAGATTAACAGCAGAAGGGTATCTTATACCATGTCTCTATTTTGATGAAGCAATGAGTATTGCTAATGCAATTAAAAAAGGTAATATTGAGAGTGCATCACAAATACTTTCGCAAGTTCTCAAAGACAAACCTAAAGAGAACCGGTGGACAGAAAATAAGTTAGAGGAAGTACAAGAGGTTTCTTCACGTGCTTTTTATGAGACAGGAGGATAATTGTGTATTTATGTAACCAAATTGAGAGGAAAGGGTTAAGCATAAAAAGTGAATGCATACAGATTTTTATCAATCAATATACCACAAAACAAAAGGTCACTTTTTGTTTTACCTAACTGAACAATTTTTTTCTATCCAAGGTGAAGGTAAGTATGCAGGTGTGCCTTCTTATTTTCTTCGTACTGGTGGGTGCAATCTCTCTTGTAAAGGCTTTGGGGCAAAATATGAGATTGATGGTGAGGTACGTTTGGGATGTGATACCTATTTTTCTGTTGATAGTACTTTTGCTAAACAGTGGCAGAAGATAGAGAAGAGTAGTATACTCATAGATAAACTTCAAAAGGAGTTTAAAACCATAGGGTACACACCCGATGTAGTGATTACTGGTGGTGAACCGTTAATATATCATAGTGATATGGCTTTTTATGAAACAATTGAATGGTTAATACAAAAAAAGACACGTATTACTTTTGAGACCAATGGTACCATTGAGATAGACTTTGAAAAGTACCCTGCCTATAAGTTCTGTGTCTTTGCTCTTTCACTTAAGCTTACCAATTCTGGTGAGCCAAAAGAGAAACGTATATGTTTGCAGGCACTTAGAAATATATATGTTCATGCCCAAGAATCTTTCTTGAAATTCACTATTGATGCAAAGCTTGTTAGAATGACTGCATTCGATGAGATTGATAAGATACGTGATATCCTTCCTGAACTTGATATTTTTTGTATGCCTGTAGGTGAGAGTAGAGATGTTATTTGGCAAAATGATAAAGAGGTATTTGAGTTTTGCATGAAGCATAATTTCCACTATAGTGATAGATTACATATTAGAGTATTTGATACGACACAAGGTGTATAATATTGTATTGGCTATCTTGCCTTATACCTTAAGCTAGCTTGGTTACAATCGGGTTTGAAAATAGAGTAAGAGGTAATAATGCTTATACGAAAACTTTTTAAGTTTGAGAATGCACATATTGTTAGAGGATGTTCTACCCGTCGCTGTAGTGAAAATATTCATGGACATTCCTATAAAATAGAAGTACTATTAGAATCAAATTATCTTGATCATGGGCAGATGGTCTATGATTTTGGATTAATGAAACTCTATATTAAAGAGCTTATTGATGCATTTGATCATAGTATTACGCTTTGGAATGGTGATGACTCTATGTATCTTAAGGCGATGAAAAAATACTCCAGCCGTTGGATAGAGCTACCAGTTTCCCCTTCTGCAGAGCAGTTCTCTCGTGTGATATACTTAATGGTTGAGCGGATTTTGGTATGTACGCAGATGCGTAACGGGGAACAGGAAGTAAAAGTCCATAGTATTATTGTTCATGAAACCGATACCGGGTATGCACAAGCGTTTGAAAAAGATGCTTATAGTGATTTAATGGGTACAATAGAACTCAATCAGATTATCTTTTCCGAACAAATTAAATGCGAATGGACAGACAGTAACCTGTGGACAAAACTATTGAAGAGAGAATCGATAATGAATCCAGATAAAGTTTAATTGACAAGTAAAATTCAATAAGGAGATAAGATAACAAGAAGCAGTTATTGGACAGCAGTGATGTGTGAAAGATGATGATCTTTCAGGTCTTTTATTAAAAAGTGATATTTGGTATTAGCCATTTATCTCTCTATATTATAAACGGTAAGGTAAATTCATGATAGCAGAAATTGTAGTTTCACATAGTATTTTAATAAAGGTCTTTTTGGGCTTTTTGGTTGTAGGATTTTTTATTCCTTTTGTAACGAAAAAAAACTCAGCAGGGTTCAAAAAAGCAAGTTTTATTTATACAATGATTTTTCAGGCAATTGTAACAATGATTGCTTTTACAGGGATTCTTTTGTTTGTTATGGGTAATTTTGATATATCATTAAGTGTAATAATGATGACTATTATTTGGGTACTGTTAATGTTTGTTGAGATTAAGAAGTATAAACTAATTAAAATGACCAATATTGATAATGAAGAGATACATATACTTTTAAAAAGTGCTTTTTTGAAAGTATCTTCTGTACAAGTGATTTTAGTAATAGCAATGGTTGCGCTCAAGATAATGGAAGTCAAAGGTGTTGTATCTTTATCATAAAGAGGCAAGTGCTTCTACTTTGACATTAACAGGAGATAGTCACCGCTATATTTTTAAAGTTAGGCGTCATAAATCTGGTGAAATACTCCATCTTCGAAATCTTGAAGATGGATACCTCTATACCTATGAGGTGGTTTCTATCGACAAGAATTCAGCATTTCTCTCTTTGAAAAGACAGGAGATATTTGAAGTTAAGGCATCTCGTACGTTGCATATTGGCTGGTGTATTATTGACCCCAAGAATATCGAAAAAGTACTTCCCTCTCTTAATGAAATAGGGGTAGAAAAGATTACTTTTATTTATTGCAAGCGTTCCCAAAAAAGCTTTAAACCTGACTTTGAACGTTTTAAAAAGATACTTCTTAACTCTTCACAGCAGTGCGGTCGTAGTGTTATGATGAAGCTAGAGATGGTTGAGAGTCTTGAAGTATTTTTGAAGACATATCCTAAAAGCTATCTACTTAATTTCTCAGAACATACTTTTAATACAGAAGCAGAGTCTATTTCAACCATTGTTGTTGGATGTGAGGGTGGGTTTTCAGAAGAAGAGCTGACATACTTTCACTCAAATAAAATTATTGGATTTAAGACACCATTAGTACTGAAAAGTGAAAGTGCTATTTGTGCTATTGCTGCAAAACTTATAGTGTGATTATGGTAAAATATCTTTAAAAAGGTACTCCATTATGCCACAATTACTTTTAGAGGCAAAAGGAATTTCTCATCGTTTTGATACCTTGTTGTTTGAAGAGGTAAATTTTTCTCTTGCAGCAACACAAAGTATGGCAATTATCGGACGTAGTGGTTCGGGAAAATCAACATTGTTGCACATCTGCTCAACTTTTATTCGACCCGATTATGGAAAAATCTCTCTTTTGAATAGAGAACTTTATATGCAAACTACCCATACCATTGAAAATATGCGTCGCTATGAGATAGGTATCATTTTTCAGTTTCATCATCTTTTCAAGGGAATGAATGCCATAGAGAATATTGAGATTGCAACTATTCTTGCTAAAGAGAAGATTGACCCTGTATTGTTGGAACAACTTGAGATTACTGATGTGATAACACAAAAGGTTGGTGAGCTTTCAGGAGGACAACAACAGCGTGTCTCTATTGCTAGAGTCTTGAGTAAAAAACCACGTATTATTTTTGCAGATGAACCCACAGGGAATCTTGATGATGAAACCGCAACACTGG
The DNA here is from genome assembly GCA_020525365.1 of Sulfurovum sp. Taxonomy (NCBI): domain Bacteria; kingdom Pseudomonadati; phylum Campylobacterota; class Epsilonproteobacteria; order Campylobacterales; family Sulfurovaceae; genus Sulfurovum; species Sulfurovum sp. The sequence continues at coordinate 462,479 of JAIZOF010000001.1, forward strand.
TAATGGATGTGCTTATAGATTATACAAAACATAATAATGCATCATTGTTGCTTGTAACGCACGACCATCTATTGGCAAATCGGTGTAATCAAATATATCGATTGCACAATCAGTCACTTCATGCAGTTTGAACTAAATAGTACACACTCTAATTAGATATTTTAAAGCAAGCAAGAAAAGTATTGGCATTGTTCTGAGATTATGGCTTATATGTTGCAAGATATTACCCCATAAAAGGAGCAATACTGAAAAGGCTATAATATAAAAATATTATACTAGACACTATCGTACTTGTGCAATCAGTATGCCTTCAAGTAGCTTGTCAATATCACCATCTAAAACGGCATCAACATTAGTAAATGCCTGTCCACTTCGAGTGTCTTTAACTTGTTGGTAGGGTTGAAGAACATAGGAACGGATTTGATGCCCCCAGCCAATGTCACTCTTTTCTACCCCATCTATTTTTGCTTGCTTCTTCTCCATTTCATATTCATAAAGACGCGATTTAAGCATTTTTATTGCTGATGCCTTGTTTTTGTGCTGACTTCGATCATTTTGACATTGCACTACAATTCCAGTAGGAATATGGGTAATACGGATAGCAGAATCAGTGGTATTGACATGCTGTCCACCCGCGCCACTGGAGCGATAGGTGTCGATACGAATATCTTTTTCTTCTATTTTAATATCAATATCATCATCGATTTCAGGTGAAACCATTACAGAAGTAAAGGAGGTATGGCGTTTAGCGTTAGAATCAAATGGACTAATACGTACTAGACGATGGATGCCATTTTCAACTTTGAGATAACCATAAGCATTTTCTCCTTTAATAATAAAACTCACATCTTTAATGCCTGCCTCTTCACCAGGCTGATAGTCAAGTACTTCAGTTTTGAAATTGTGACGTTCTGCCCAGCGCAGATACATACGATAGAGTATACTTGCCCAATCTTGACTCTCGGTACCACCAGCCCCTGGATGAATAGAGATAATAGCATTGCTACTATCATGCTCCCCACTTAGCATCATTTGTACTTCGAGTATCTTAATGTGTGATTCAAGATTCTCAGCATCTTCTAAGAGCACCTCAAGTGTCTCTTCATCTTTTTCTGACTTTGCCAATTCAAAGTACTCCTGTGCATCAACAAGAGTATCGTTAGCGGTATTATAGGTCTTGAGTATACGTTCAGTTTTGGTCTTTTCCTGTGAGATTTTTCCTGCCTTGGAAGCATTGTTCCAGAAGTCAGGATCTTGCTGCATTTGTTCTATTTCAGTGAGACGCTTTTGGAGTTCATCAGGTTTAACAATATTAGTAATATTCTCCATTTTAGTTTTAAGTAATTTGAGTAGTTCGCTGTATTCGTAAGTATCCATGATGAAAAAAATCCTTTTTCGGGTTAACAATATTAGAATCATTAATCATTAATTATTTACTAATAAGATATGATTTTACCAAAAAATAACAAAGCAGAGGGTTAGAGATGATTATTGCGCGAACAATTGAAGCATTACAGAAAGCAAAATCTAGTATGCATGGTACTATTGGGTTTGTACCAACAATGGGAGCACTGCATCAGGGTCACCTGTCACTTATTCAACGTGCACGTAAAGAGAATGATGTAGTGATTGTTTCAGTCTTTGTTAATCCGACACAGTTTTTAAAAGGAGAAGACTTTGATACCTATCCCCGCAAAGAAGAGACTGATACTAAGATATGTGAATTAGCAGGAGTAGATATTCTTTTTATGCCAACAATTGATCAAATGTATACAATAGACGAACCCTACATTGGGGCACCAGCAATACTTGGATATATCTTAGAGGGGGAGAAGCGTCCAGGACATTTTGATGGAATGCTTCAAGTAGTAATGAAATTACTCAATCTCTCTTCAGCAACCCATGCCTACTTTGGTAAAAAGGATGCCCAGCAATTAGCACTTATTACTCAGATGGTGAGGCATTATTTTATGTCTGTACAGATTGTTCCATGTGAGATTATACGGGATGAGAAAGGGCTAGCATTGAGCTCTCGTAATACCTATATGAGTACAGAAGAGAAAAAACGGGCTTTGATGTTATCATGTTCTCTCAATCGAGCAACTAAAATGGTGATGTCCAAAGAGCTTGATGTTGAAATAATTAAAACTCAGATGCTAAAAGTACTTGCAGGAACTGACAAGATTGAATATGTTACTATTGTTGATCGGGAATTTCATACATTGAAAAAAATAGAGATTGGTAATACCATTATTTTAGTTGCTGCTTGGATTGGAAAACTGAGACTTATTGATAATATTTGGATATGACCTCAAGAGATATATAATAAATTATTTCCTATTTCCTAAAACATATTTGCTGCTTCTTCTGCCATATCAATAATAGATGTTTTATGTGGTTTGAGCTTTATTTTTTTTGGAATTAGAATAGTCTTTTGTGGTTTGGGTTTAAAGATTTTAGGCAAAGTCTTCTCCTTTGGTAATGGAGGAAGGATTGGTTCAGAAACTTTAATATAGGACCCTCTGTCTTCATATAGTGGAGTGTCTTGTTTTGCTTCTATCTCTGCAGTCGAATCTGGTTTTAGATACCCTTGATCGACTAAAATACGTACTACATTTTTAAAGGTTGGTACTGCCGATTGAGAAGCAAAATATTTATAGCGACCTTTAGCACGAATAACCAATATGCCTATTGTGTATTTGTGTCCCTTCTTGTCGTTTGCAAAACCATAAAAGCTACTGTGATACTCATGTGTATAGTGTCCATGTTTAGCAATATGTGATGTTCCAGTCTTTCCTCCAATTTCTAGACCAAGGTATTGGGTTTTAAGCCCTGTTCCACGCTTAACAACCTCCTTGAGAATTTCATGAATCTGTTGTGCTGTTTTTTTACTTATAGGATGAAGGTTTCCTTCTGATGGAGAAAGGATAAAGTGTCTTCCTATGCTATCTTGAAGATAGTTTACAATGCGAGGAGTCACCGCTATACCACCATTATTGAAAGCAGAGTAAGCTTTCCAAAGTTGTGCAAAAGTGACTAGCATACCATAGCCGTAGGCACTATTGGCACGGTGCATTTTATTGTTGAGAAGGTGTAGCGATTTGATACGACCTGAAAGTTCACGAGAGAGGTCTATACCTGATGGTCTAGAGAAGCCAAATGCAAGGAGTCCGTCTCGAAACTCTTTACCTGTTAGCCTCCAAGATATCTGTGAAATTCCAACATTAGAAGAGTGTACAATAATATCAGTAGCGGTTAAAGAATCAAACTTCTCATCATCAGTAACGGTATATTGTTTACCTATTTTCATGCGCCCATTGTAAGTTTTAAACCATGTTTGTGGAGTGACTACTTTGTGATCAATGGCAACCGCAAGTGTAATAGGCTTGAGTACCGAACCTGCTTCATAAGGATATTCAGTAAATTTCAAATTAAGTTTTGGGATATCTTTTTGTGTAATATGGTCTGGGTCATAGCGTTCAGTTGTCGCAAGTGAAAGTACCTTTCCGGTACGGCTCTCCATAACCCCTATGAGTATCTCCTCTGCATCAATACGTTTTTTCATGGTATCAATCATTTTTTCGATATGGCGTTGAAATGCAAGAGATATATTGAGGTGAAGATCCATCCCATTTACACGTTTTTGCTTGATACTATTTTTATCATAAATAATATTTCCACCTACATCACGTTTTCCTCTAAGATAGCCATCCTTTTTAGATATGATATATTTTTCATATTTACGTTCAAGTCCCTTTTTTCCTTGAGGACGTGTATAGTGCTCATCATTTTTTTTATGAACATAGCCAAGAACAGGGCTGAGAGTATCATGCAGTGGGAATTGACGACTCTCCCCTATTTCAATAATATCTAGACCATAAAGTACCTCGATGCCTGAATGTATTTTAACTGAACGGAAAATTTTGAGCCGACGAAATTTATAAGCAAGAGATTTAAGTTGCATAGCCTGTTTAGCATTGAGGGTTTTAGAGAGGACAATATTGCCTTTGATTTGTCTGCCTTTTTGGTCCTTGAAACGTTTGCGAATCTCATTTTTTGGAATACCACTATAGATACTAAAAAGAGTAATAAATATCTCTTTTTTCTTGGGGTCAATACTCTCCCCACGTATAACAGCTTGATAGGTTTTGTAGGAGTGACTTAAAGTATAATTGTCTGCAGAGATAATGGATCCTCTAAAAGAGCGATTATGGATTGTAGTATGTTGACTAGGAATATGGCGATCAGATAAGATTATATTGAAAACTGAAAAAAGAAGGAAAACCATAGCAAGTGTGATGAGCATGAAGAGCCATGTAATCTTATTGGTGCGTTGTTGCATTGCTGTATTTTTGATCTCTTGGTTCATCTTTTCCTCATTTGAGTAGAATTTTATCGAAGTTATCTATTAAATTTGATAAAATACACTCAATTGATATTCTATACTATGGACACAAAATGATTGATAAACCCTTACTTATTGCTGTTGTCATGCTTTTAACGCTCTCACTTGTGATGGACTACTCTCTTTCTGTCTATACGGTACAGCATTTTGGTTATGGTGACTTTCATTTTTTAATGAGGCAAGGAGCGGCAGTTTTTCTTAGCCTTACAGTAATAGTTTTTTTGAGTAAATTTAATCCAGATACATGGTTTGTATGGATTGGCTGGGCACTTTTTATTGTATTTTTCCTTTTGATGGCGATAATGCAGGCTCTTCCTGCATCACTAGTAAGTGAAGTGGGGGGAGCCAAACGTTGGATACATATAGGATCAATATCCATTGCACCTGTTGAATTTTTTAAAGTCGGTTTTATTTTTTTTCTCTCTTGGAGTTTTACTCGCAAATTCAAACAAAAAGAGAAGATGGGTTTTCAGGAAGAGATAATGATGTTCGCACCTTATCTGTTTGTTTTCTTTTTTGCGGTAGTACTTATTGCAATTTTTCAAAAGGATCTTGGTCAGGTCATTGTATTGGGTGCAGCTCTCTTAACACTTTTTCTTTTTGTAGGCAGCTCCTATAAGTTTTTTTTCATGCTGCTCTCTTCAGCTTTTTTGGGAGCTGTGGCACTGATTTTTCTTGCACCACACCGTATGGCACGTATCAAAAGCTGGTGGATAGGAGTACAAGATACAATACTTTCTCTTTTTCCTTTTGAATCGATACAGAATCTCAGAGTAGAATCAAATGTCAAAGAGCCTTGGCAGATCTCTAATTCCCTCAATGCAATTCATAATGGGGGTCTTTGGGGACAGGGGCTTGGAAATGGTCAATTTAAGCTAGGGTATCTTTCCGAGGTACATACAGACTTTATTTTGGCAGGCATAACAGAGGAGTTTGGGTTTCTTGGTATGAGTGTTGTAGTGCTGACTATACTTTTTATAATTTTTCGGATTTTTAAGATTGCTTCAAGGGTTAAAAATCCTATGTACTATCTCTTTTGTATAGGAATAGGCTTGCTTATTACTTTTGCATTTCTTCTTAATGCATACGGTATTGCAGGAATCACCCCTATAAAAGGGATTGCAGTACCTTTCTTGAGTTATGGAGGTTCACATATACTGGCAACCTCTATTGCTATTGGGATAGTGCTAATGATTTCAAAAAAAATACCACGTGATATGCATGGTAATATGTTATAGTTTTTAGGAAGACAAGTATGAGTATAGTGATGACAGGTGGCGGTACTGGTGGACATTTGGCAATTGTTCAGGCGGTTAAAGAGCAGCTTGCTGACAATATTAGAAAGGGTATTCAGTATGAGGTGCCTCAGGGAGACAAAGCGCTTTTCTCTCCTTTTTCTCCACTTATTTATATTGGCTCTACTAAAGGACAGGATAAGCAGTGGTTTGAAGATGATGAAGACTTTGATATTAAATATTTTTTTGAAACAGAAGGAGTGGTTAATCAAAGGGGCATTAGAAAACTGAAATCACTTTGGAAAATGTTTCATGCTGTATATCAGGCACGAAGACTACTTAAAAAACATGATGTTAAAGTAGTTTTTTCTGTAGGTGGATTTTCTGCTGCAGCAACAGCAATAGCAGCAAAAACACTACGTATTCCATTGGTAATCCATGAACAGAATGCAGCACTTGGATCCCTAAACAGATTACTCAAGCCCTATGCCAATGTGTTTATCTCCTCCTATCTTAAGGAGAGTCCTATTAAAGCTTATCCAGTCAAAAAGGTATTTTTTGATAATGCCCGTATTAGGAAGACAATTAAAACAATTATTTTTCTTGGTGGCTCACAGGGAGCACGTGCTATTAATACACTAGCACTCTCTATTGCTCCTGAACTTAAAAAACACAATATAAAGATTATCCATCAAGCAGGAGTAAATCATATTGATTCTATTCAGAATGCGTATGTTGATCTTGATATTGAAGCAGAAGTTTTTGGATTTACAACCAAACTTTCTGACTATATGAAAGAGGCAGATTTTGCCATTGCAAGAGCTGGAGCTTCAACACTTTGGGAGTTGGTATCAACCGCATTACCGACACTTTTTATTCCTTACCCTTATGCTGTCAGTGATCATCAGTATCACAATGCAAAGTTCCTTGTAGAGAAAAAACTTGCTTGGATGATGCGTGAGAATGAGATAAGCAAAGAGAAGATACTTTCACTACTTCATGAAAATATTTCAGATAGAAGTAAAGAGTTAATGAAGATTGTTGAGTGTAATGGAAGCCAAAAGATTGCCACATTGCTACAAACATATACTACAAGATAAAGTAATATAATTTTTTACCACCCACACCTCTTTTTATGTTTTCTTCACCTCTAAGTAACCACAATTTGGTTAAAATATCCTAATTTTGTATACAGGATACTTTTCCATGGATATTAGAAAAACTTTTTTAGATTACTTTGAGAGTAAAGGGCATCAGGTTGTAGAGAGTTCTCCTTTGGTCCCTGATGACCCAACACTTCTCTTTGTCAATGCAGGAATGGTACAGTTTAAGAATATTTTCACTGGTGAAGCACCCATTCCTGATTTTCCACGTGCCACCTCTTCACAGACTTGTATTAGGGCAGGTGGAAAACACAATGATCTTGATAATGTCGGTTATACTGCACGTCATCATACCTTCTTTGAAATGTTAGGAAATTTTAGTTTTGGTAATTACTTTAAAAAAGAGGCAATTGCTTATGCATGGGAGTTTATAACAGGAAAAGAGTACCTTGCATTGCCTATTGAAAAAATTTGGGTAACCGTTCATGACAGTGATGATGAAGCATATGAGATATGGAAAGAGCATATTGCCAAAGAGCATATTGTCCGTTTTGGTAACAAGGATAATTTTTGGCAAATGGGTGATACCGGTCCATGTGGTCCGTGTTCCGAAATATTCTATGATCAAGGAGAAGAGCACTTTAGTTCTCCTGAAGATGTAATGGGTGGAGAAGGTGACCGTTTTCTTGAGATATGGAATCTTGTCTTTATGCAATATGAGCGTGATGAGAAAGGGAAACTACATCCATTGCCAAGACCAAGTATTGATACTGGAATGGGATTGGAGCGCGTGGTTGCTATTAAGGAGGGGGTGACTAATAACTATCACTCATCTCTTTTTAAACCATTGCTTGACGCTATTGGTGATTTAATAGGAGAACCTTACAACTATGAGTTATCAAATTCAGCAAGTTACCGTGTCATTGCTGACCATCTTCGCTCGGTTAGTTTTTTGCTTGCACAGGGTATAAATTTTGACAAAGAGGGACGCGGGTATGTGCTTCGTCGTGTCATGCGACGTGCTATTCGTCATGGATATCTTCTGGGATTACGTAAGCCATTCATGTATAAGCTTGTCGATACACTTATTGAAGTAATAGGTGGACATTATGCCTATCTTAAGACCAAAAAGGAGGCTATTGAGACCTCAATGAAACTTGAAGAAGAGCACTTTTTTGATACCATTGAAGCAGGAATTAAACTCTTTAATCAAGAACTTAAGAAAACTACCAACACTTTCAGTGGCGAAGTAGCATTTAAGCTTTATGATACCTTTGGTTTTCCGCTTGACTTAACAAAAGATATGCTTAGAGAAAAGGGGATTATGCTTGATATCAATACCTTTAATGCGAAGATGGAAGCACAGAAATTGCAATCTAAAGTGAATTGGAAAGGTACCGGTGATGTAGCAACAATAGGTGATTTCAAGCAGATTAAGGAGAAATTTGGTGTTAATGAATTTGTTGGTTATGAAAAAACTGCAATAGCTACAAAAATACTTGTGCTACTCGATAAAAATTTCAAACAGGTTAATACCCTTGATGGTAAAGGTTGGGTAATGCTGGAACAAACACCATTCTATGCAGAGTCTGGTGGTCAGGTTGGTGACCATGGGGTCATTAATGTAGTAAACAGTAATGAGCAGGTAGCAGTGAAAGATACCAAGAAGTTTTTAGACATAAATTTCTCTGAAGTGGAAGGGAAACTTTCTGTGGAAGATGAGGTACTCGCTACCATTGATCAATCTCGTGTAGAGGTTGAAAAACACCATTCGGCAACACATTTGTTGCATGCAGCACTTAGAGTGGTATTGGGAGATCATATTTCGCAGGCAGGATCTTTTAATGATGACAAACGTCTACGTTTTGATTTTTCTCATCCTAAAGCAGTGACAGTTGAGGAGCTACAGAAAGTAGAAGATTGGGTTAATAGCAAAATACAATGTGCCATCCCCCGTAAAACAGAAATTATGAATATTGATGAAGCAAAAAACTCCAATGCATTGGCACTTTTTGGAGAGAAGTATGGAGAGAAAGTACGTGTAGTTAGTATGGGTGATGCCTCTATAGAACTATGTGGAGGGACACACGTCAATAACACTTCCCATATTGGGCTTTTCATGATTACCAAAGAGAGTGGCGTAAGTGCAGGAGTTAGGCGTATCGAGGCAATTTGTGGTTATGCAGCAATTCAAAAGGTTAAAGAGCTTCGTGTAGAGATTGCAGAGATTAAGAAGGCAGTGAAGAATCAACAACCAATTATTGGTATTAGTAAACTTAAAGAGGAGATTAAGACACTTAAAGGTGAGCTCAAGGCGGCACTTAGTTCTTCTAAAAAAGCATTAATACCAGTTGAGTTGAATGGCATCAATACCATTGTTGATGAGGTAGAAACAGGAGATATCAAGGAGATGATTGATGAAGCTAAGAACAAGTATGACAATATTGCCATTATGCTTTTTCAGAAAAAAGGTGAGAAGGTATTGCTTGCAGCAGGCTCCAAAGAGACATCAGTGAAGGCAGGTGATTGGATCAAGTCTATAGCGCCAGTTGTTGGCGGCGGCGGTGGTGGTCGTTCTGACTTTGCACAGGCGGGTGGAAAGAAACCTGAAAATATTACTAAAGCAATCAAAGAGGCGAAAACCTATCTAGCTGAATTACTTGAGAGTGGAAATGAATGAATCATACGACTGTTTTTTACATATTCTCTCTGCATTTGTCTGGGTAGGTGGAATGATTACTATCCGTGTGGCAGCACATCCAGTCATTTTGCGTGGACTGTAATCAATGATTGTTCTCTGTTCTCAGTCTGAGTCGCGTGCACTACTTTTGCAAGAAGCAGGTATTGATTTCATACAGAAACCCACTGATTTTGATGAAAATCAAATTAAAACTACTGTAGCCAAAGACTTCGTTTATGCTGCGAGCAAAGGGAAACTGGAAATGGCAGAACGTCTCTATGGGCTTGATGTACCACTACTAACAGCAGACAGCATTATTGCCACTCAAAGTGGAGAAATACTTCGTAAACCCAAAAATAGTGAAGATGCTAGAAGAGTCCTTCTCAAACAGAGTGCTGCATCTATCAGTATCATCTCTTCTGTACACTACAAGACGAAAACCATGCTTTTTATCAATATTTCTGCTGCCCACTACTGTTTTGCTTCGTTTGACAAAGATGATCTTGAAGCCTATATTCAAAGTGGTGAGTGGCAAGGGAAGGCTGGTGGTTGCATGGTTGAAGGATTCTGTAAGAAATATATTACTGAAACAAATGGTCATGAGAGTACGGCAAGAGGGCTTCAGGTTGAGGTATTGAAACCATGGCTTAACTTTGGTAAAAGTATCTCAAACAATGCGAAGGAAAACTATGTACGAAAAAGAACTTGAAGCATTGAAAAAGGCAGGACGTTTTAGGGAAAGAATACTCTACTCTGATATGTTAGATGATTTTGCTTCCAATGATTACCTTGGACTGTCTAAACGTAAAAAATCTTTCAAAAGAGCAGTCAAAATGGTGAAAGAATATAGCACCTTTTCGCCACGTGCAAGCCAGTTGGTTAATGGTTATCATTCTATTCACTACTTACTTGAATTAGAGATGGCAAAGATAAATGGATTTGAAAAAGGAATGATTATTGGTAGTGGATTTTTGGCAAATCTTGCACTTATTGAAGCACTTGTACGTAAAGGAGATATGCTTTTTCTTGATGAAGCATATCATGCTTCTGGCCAACTTGCTGCGCAGTTGCATCCTGGACAGGTGGTGACTTTTAAGCACAACGATGTAGAAAATCTCAAAGAAAAACTACTAAAGCATACTGCAAAACGTCGTATTATTGCTGTTGAGGGGGTCTACTCAATGGAAGGAGATCTTTGTGTACGTGAGATCTTTGAAGTAGCAGAAGAGTTTGAAGCCTTGCTGATTGTCGATGAAGCCCATAGTTCAGGTATATTGGGAGAAAATTTATTGGGAATATTTGAACACTATGGTATTATCCCTAATGAGCATCATATTAAAATGGGAACTTTAGGAAAAGCTTATGGTAGCTATGGCGCTTATATCCTTGCCTCTAAGACAATCATCAGTTTTTTGGAGAACCGTGCTAAATCGGTTATTTACACTACTGCCCCTTCGGTTTTTGATACAGCATTAGCTTATGTTAACATGCAACATATCCAGAAAAATGTTAAAAAGTTCCATAAGAAAATATTTGAACGACAAGCAATTGTCAAGCAAGAGAGTGGTGCAGTATGCGAGAGTCTCATTTTTCCCATTGAGGTTCCTGACAATGCATTTGCACTTTTTATGCAAAAAGGATTAATGAAACAGAACTATCTTGTAGGCGCTATCCGCCAGCCAACAGTCACCAAGCCAATCTTACGTATTATCCTCAATATTACAGAATCTACAAAGAAGCTTCATCATCTATTGAAGCTCATTAGAATTAACTTGGTACAATAGGTTTAAAAAAGAAAGGGTTGCGTGTTTGGCTTAATCAAAGGATCCATTATTTTGCTAATGATTTTTGCTGCAGCATTTACTGCAGCTTTTATCTATGCGTATGAAGAAGTCTCGCTTGATGCAGACAAGCTAATCAATTACAGACCAGAGATATCTTCAGTCGTACTTGATAGAAATGGTAAAAAGCTTGCTTATATCTTTAAAAAACACCATCGTCTTTATGCCCGTTACGATGAGCTTCCTAGTTATTTTATTGAGGGGCTTGTTGCAATGGAAGATACCAAGTTCTTTGAGCATAATGGTATTGACATGGATGCAATCCTGCGTGCACTTATCAAAGATATTCAGGTAGGGAATTTTGCTGAAGGAGGGAGCACGCTCACACAGCAGCTTATCAAAAACAAAATTCTTACCAATGAAAAAAAACTGGCACGAAAAATCAGAGAAGTGATACTCGCAATTAAAATAGAGCATGTATTAAGTAAAGAGGATATCATTGAGCGTTATTTAAATGAAATATCCTATGGGAATAACTATTTTGGGGTGAAGACTGCCGCAGATGGATACTTTCATAAGGAATTAGATGAACTAACCCTTAAGGAGATAGCTATTTTGATAGCACTCCCTAATGCACCAAGCTACTATAACCCACTTAAGCACTATAAGCGTGTACTCAATCGTGCTAACAATGTACTTTATCGTATGAAGGGTCTGGGATGGATTTCAGACAAGAAATATCTTGAGGCAGTTAAGGAATCTCCAAAGGTCTATAAAACTTCTCTAAGACAGAATATTGCACCCTATGTGGTAGATGAAGTAGTTAGGCGTTTTAAGAATAGACTCGGAGATGTTCGTACAGGTGGATACAAGATCTATACAACAATTGATATGAAGCAACAAAATATTGCTAGAAAGTCAATTAAATATGCCTATAAGCGTGTACTCAAGAGGTACAAAGAGAAACCAAGAACCTCTACAATTAATGCAGCTCTCATATCGGTTGAAAGCAATACGGGAGATATTCTGAGTATGGTGGGAGGAGTAGACTACAAAAAATCTACATTCAATCGTGTGACACAGGCACTTCGACAGCCTGGGTCAGCTTTTAAACCTTTTATTTATCAAACAGCACTTGATATAGGTTACAATCCTGCAAGTCCTTTGACAGACATTGCAAGAACCTTTCAGTATTATCAAGATGGTGAGCCAAAGATATGGTCTCCAAGGAACTATGAGAAGAATTTTAGAGGGTTTATGCCATTAAGAGAGGCGCTAGTACATTCACGTAATCTCGCAACAATCAATTTGGTATCTGATATTGGTGTCAGCACAATTAGAAAGCGTTTAGCATTTCTTGATATACCTCATATTCCCCGTGACATGTCGATTGCACTAGGAAATCTTGGTACCAGTCCTTTAAAAATGGCACAAATATATACGGTCTTCTCCAATAAAGGACACATGATTGAGCCACGACTAGTTAGTAAAATTGTCTCTAGAGAAGGTGCGGTTATTTACGAAACGCGCCCCAAAGAGATTGCTGATTTTACTACCCCAGAACAAGCATACTTGATGACTGATATTCTTAAAGATGTGATTAAACGAGGTACTGGATGGAATGCGCAGGTAGAGGGGATAGAGTTAGCAGGGAAGACCGGAACAACTAATAATAATATTGATGCATGGTTCTGTGGCTATTCCCCTACAATCGAGACAATTGTCTGGTTTGGGCGCGATAACAATAAACCTATTGGAAGAAATGCAACGGGTGGTTCAATTGCAGCACCAGCATTTGCTTATTATTATAAACATTTATTGGAGATTTATCCTTATATCAAGAAGACATTTAATGTTCCAGAAAGGGTTTTTATAGGTAAATATAAGGACAAAGAAGAGATATATACAGAGATATCACATCTACCAAAAACAAAAAAACAGATTGATGCTCTTAACGAAGAAGATCAGATAGATGATGGTGGGTATATGATTGGGAATGAGTTTGATGATGAAGATATTGCACCAGAAGAGGAGACGGTTATTCGAGAAAAGGATAATATTGAATATGCAAAACCCATCAATATTAACAAGAACCTGACAGAGAAAAAAAAGAAAAGTAATTCACTACATCCATCGTACAAGATACCAGAAGTACCAGTAGCAGAAGATAGTGGAACACTATTTTAGGTACCATAATCACTAAATTTTTTCCTTGGTAGGTAAAATTCCATGTACTTGTGACGACAGTGCAGTAGTTGTTGCCTTTTTCTGTAGTTATTTCAGACAGAGAAAGGGATATATCACCAAAGATTATAGATCTAAAAGTGAAAGTATGAAAGAGGTATACCAATGGATTATCAGGTTATATTAGATGAGATATATGAAGAGATAGCACCTGAGTTATATGATGGAAAGGTGGCAGACTATATTCCGGCATTAGCCTCTGTGCCTAGAGGCTCTTTTGCTATGACGGTGACACTTGAGGATGGTACTTCATTCTCTGTTGGTAAAAGTCAAAAGAAGTTTTCTATTCAGAGTATCTCTAAAGTCTTTACTTTTTCCCATGCACTCAATCTTTATAGTAAAGAGCTCTATAAACGTATTGGAGTAGAGCCCTCTGGAAACTCTTTCAACTCTTTGGTACAGTTAGAGTATGAGAATGGTATCCCCAGAAACCCCTTTATTAATGCGGGAGCATTGGTTATTACTGATGTATTGGTGAGCCACTACCAAGATGAGTTTCATGCCCTAGAGATGATCCTTTCTTTTGTACGAGAGATTGCCAATAATAATACAATTACTTTTGATGCAGAAGTAGCAAGATCAGAAATGGAGCATGGTAACCGTAATATTGCATTGGCACACTTAATGAAAAGTTTTGGAAACTTCAAGAATGATATTCATCAATCAGTGATGACTTATTTTAAACATTGTGCCATTACCATGAATACCGAAGAGCTTTCGCGCGCTATGCTTTTTTTGGCGTTTGGAGGGCGTGATCCTGTGACAGAAAAAGTCTTCACTACACCATCACAGGCTAAGCGGATTAATGCGGTGATGCTCACCTGTGGACACTATGATGCAAGCGGTGAGTTTGCTTATCATGTGGGACTACCTGCCAAGAGTGGTGTGGGCGGAGGTATTGTTGCGACGGTTCCAGGAAAGATGTCTATTTCTGTTTGGTCTCCAGCACTCAATAAATATGGCAATTCACATGCAGGTACACTCGCACTACAAATGTTTACAGATAAAAGTGGACTTTCAATTTTTTAGACTTAAGGGGTAATAAAAGCATGAGAGATTACGCATCCGTACTATAGACGGATGCAGGAGGTTTAGCAAGAGTATGTAGAGACATACTCATATGCAGTTGGTCTTCCTTCTACAGGAATGACGTGTCTTTCGAATTGATAATCGACATAAGTTTTGATAAATTCTTCATCCATAACAGGCGCAAGGAAGTTATAATCTTTTTCAAGTCCTTCAAGTGCATCTCTAAAGCTATTTGGAAGTTCGGGAATCTTTCTCTCTTTAAGTTCATCTCTTGTTAACTCAAAAAGGTCTTCATTGAATGGTCCAACAAGATCATACCCACCTTTTTCGATACCATCAAGACCTGCCATCATAAGAACAGTAAAGGCAAGATATGGGCATGAAGTAGAGTCTGGGAAACGTGTTTCAATACGTGTTGCTTTTTCGCCCGCACCATAAGGGATACGACATGCAGCTGATCTATTTTGGCTTGAATATGTCAAAATACGTGGTGCTTCAAATCCTGGAAGGAGTCTTTTGTAAGAGTTGGTAGAAGCATTTGTAAATGCTGCAACCGCCTCTTTATGTGCAAAGATACCACTAAGGTAATCAAGTGCTGTTTTGGAGAGATTTGCATACTCACCCTCTTTGTAAAAGAGATTTTTGCCATTTTTCCAAAGAGACTGATGTACATGCATACCATTTCCATTATCATTGTAAATAGGTTTAGGCATGAATGTGGCTGTTTTCCCATTAAGGTGTGCAACCATCTTAACAACATATTTATACTTTTGTACATTATCAGCAGCGGTAATGATGTCAGAGAATACAATACCAATTTCACCCTGTCCCTGTGCCACTTCGTGGTGTCCAAGCACAACTTCAAGACCTACTTCTTCAAGAAGCAACATCATCTCCGCACGGAGATCTACCATGGAGTCTGTAGGCATAACTGGGAAATAGCCACCTTTGATTCTTGGTCTATGACCCATATTTCCAATCTCATCATAATCAGCCCCATCAGCCCAGTGACCTTCATCTGTTTCAACTCTAAAGGATTGGTGGTTGTCTTTGTCTTCAATTTTGACATCATCAAAAATAAAGAACTCATTTTCAGGACCAAAGTATGCTGCATCAGCCACGCCTTTTTCTTCAAGCACTTTCAGTGCTTTTTTAGCAATAGACCTTGGACATTTTGCATAAAGCTCATTTTTATAGATATCGTAAACATCACAGATAACAATCACTGTACTGTCTGCAGTAAATGGATCGAGAAATGCAGTGGGAACATCAGGCTTAAGAAGCATATCTGACTGGTTAATTGGTTGCCAGTTCTCAATAGAGGATCCATCGAATGGAAGACCAGCTTCAAGCATACCGTCATCGACAGCACTTCTTTTGTATGTAATGTGGTGCCATGCTCCTTTAATGTCTGTAAACCTAAAGTCAATGAACTCTACCTCGTTCTCCTTACAGAATGTATTAAATTCTGTTATATTGTTAACAAATTTACCCATTTATAATCCTCCTGATTAAAATTTTTCCCTACATTATAGCCACAATATTTTTAATCTTCTCCATAAGATTTGATTAAAAAGTAATCAATTCTCTCTCCCTCTTTTTGAAAGTAACAGCTTTAGTGTAACCTACCTCTTTTGCAATCATTGTTGCAGTTTCATATCCAAACCCAACTTGTTTCACAGCGTGTGCATCAGAAGAAAAGGTAATAGGAATATCCATATCATACGCCTCTTCAAGAAGTGCTTTTGAAGGGTAGAGTTCTCCAATAGGCTTACGTAGCCCAGCAGTATTGATTTCGAGTACCATATTATTTTTTTTAATAGTCTTGAGTGTATTTTTTGCAAGCAGGCGTACATCTTTTTTGGGCAGATATTTAAAAACTTTAATAAGATCAAGATGTCCAGCAATATCAAATTTACCTGATCTTGCCATCATCTCATTTGCCTCAAAATAGGCTTCCCATATCTCATCAATATCTCTATTTTTCCATCCACCAATAAATTCTGGATTATCAAAACCCCATTTATTAATAAAATGAACCGATCCAATGAGATAGTCCACATCAGCATTAAGTACCTGTTCATTCATGTGTTCAGGCAACCAGTCAACTTCATAGCCAAGCAATATGTCTATCTGCTCTTTGTATCTCTCTTTTGCACAGAGAATATCATGAACATAAGCATCCATTTCATCCAATGAGAGGCGGTACCCTTCGTCAAAATCCATTGGAGCATGTTCAGAAAAACCATAAATATCAATACCAAGATCTATCGCTTTTTGTATATATTCATCAACAGTACCTGTGGCATGGTTGCAACGTGTAGTGTGGTTATGTAGATCAATTCGTATTGTTTTCATGGGTACGATTCTAGCATAAAATCTCTCTTTTACTACTATTAGGATAAAATAGGAGTCAAATGTATCGTTTGATCTAACGCAAAAATTAGGACAAAAATGATAGAGAAAAATCAAGTAGAGCTCCTCGCTCCAGCAGGTAACCTTGAGAAGATGAAGATTGCTCTAAACTATGGGGCAGATGCTGTCTATGGGGGCACAAGTACTTTTTCACTTCGTATTCGCTCGGGTAAAGAGTTTGACATGGACTCTTTTGAGGAGGGAATTAACTATGCACACAAGAGAGGAAAAAAGGTCTATGCGACAGTCAACTCTTTTCCATTCAATTCCCAAATCAAGCTCTATGAAAACCATATTGCCAAGATTGCAACGCTCAAACCTGATGCACTTATTGTCTCCTCTCCAGGTGTCGTAAAAGTTGCCCACCATATAGCACCTGATATTCCTATCCACCTCTCTACACAGGCAAATGTAATGAATGCAATAGATGCAGAAGTCTACTATGATTTAGGCGTTAAGCGTATTATTGTGGCACGTGAGATTAGCCTCAAAGATTGCGAAGCTATCAAAAATCACTTACCTGATCTTGAATTAGAAGTGTTTGTGCATGGCTCAATGTGTTTTGCCTACAGTGGACGTTGCCTCATCTCTGCACTTCAGACAGGGCGTGTGCCTAATCGTGGAAGTTGTGCAAATGATTGTCGATTTCCATATGAGATTTATGCACACAACCCCCAAAGTGGTACAACCTTCCGCCTTGACGAAAAGGAGGGTGTTGGTACCTACATTATGAATGCTAAAGATATGAATATGGCTTCACATATTGATGAGATATTAAACAGTGGTGTAATCGATTCACTGAAGATCGAAGGTCGTACCAAATCACCTTACTATGCAGGGGTTGTCACCAAGGCTTACCGTCATGCTATTGATGATTATTGTGCTGGAGAGTATAATCCAGCATGTTACCAAAGAGAGTTGGGAACCACACAGAACCGTGGTTTTACTGATGCCTACCTCATTAGCCGTCCATTCGAACGAAATGATGCAGAGTCTCATACATTTTCTATTCAGTATGGTACACATCAGGTAGCAGGTCTTGTGAGCGAGGATGGGCTTAGTTGGAAATGTAAGGACAAGACTTGTGTAGGCGATAGTGTAGAGATTGTGCTTCCAATGGGTGCGACGGTAAAATTGGTTGACAATGAGATTGGCAAAATTAGTGAAGTAGCAGGGCAGTATTGGTTGACCTTTAAAAAGATTGAAACAGTTGACAATAAAGTACATGAGTGTGTCCACAGTGGATATCTTGAGCCAATGAAATTGCCAACACGACTTCCAAGCTATACGATTTTACGACGAAAGATTAGTGAAGCACTAGAGAAGAAAGGACTCAAAGAAGATTCTACTCCAATGAGCATGGAGCCTTGTTGTAGTGGATGATACCCTTTGTTTGTATGAATATAGACGTGAATGCAGGTGTTTGGATTGATGTATATATTTTCTCATTTAATTTAAAGGATAAATTATGAAATTTGTATCGATTGTCATGGGAAGTAAGAGTGATTATGCAATTATGCAAGAGTGTGCAAAAACATTAGAGAAGTTTGGTGTACCCTATGAGCTAATCATCTCTTCTGCACACAGAAGTCCAGAGAGAACCAAAACCTATATTAAGACTGCAGAAGAGAAGGGTGCACAGGTGTTCATTGCCGCAGCAGGTATGGCAGCACACCTTGCGGGTGCGGTTGCAGCAAGTACAACCAAGCCAGTATTGGGTGTACCCATGGAGAGTGGCCCACTCAAGGGGGAAGATGCACTTCTTTCAACAGTAATGATGCCTTCAGGTATGCCAGTAGGCACACTTGCCATTGGTAAAGCAGGTGCGGTCAATGCTGCCTACCTTGCCATCCAAATTATGGCACTACAGAATGATGAATTAAGGGTAAAACTTCAAGAAGACCGTATCTCCAAGGCAAAGAAGGTAGAGTTGGATTCTTTAGAAATTGAAGTCATTCTTTGATAGAATGAAGAGAGAAAAGTGAAGAATAAATAGTAAGATGGCTTAGCTATATTGTGCAGAAGAGTCAAAGTGATTGTAGTATAACTTATTGATTAATGTTGTTTTGGTATTATACCGTTAGAGAATAGCAGTAGATGAAGAAGGGGTAATAATGAGCGATGGGATAAAACTTTTTCTAAATGGTATCGCAAATAGTTTAAATACTAATGGCTATTATCATATAGTAACGCCTCCAAAAAAAATGGGTGTAACTACCAAAAAAATAAATGCTGAAAGATCAAAAATCCACAAAATAAAAGAACGGAAAATAAATGAAAGACTCGCAGAAATCACCACCTGATTTAATCGATGAAACTGAAGTTTTAGATGAGAAACCAAATCCCTCTCGAGAATCAAAGATTACTGCCACCTTTCATCAACAAAACAATTATCATCTATCACAAACAATTGACTTAGACCAACTATCAATACTCTCACGCAACTCACCAGAAATAGCATCAAGAGTAATGGATCTTTATGAAAAACAGCAGCAACACAATATTGAATGTGATGAAAAAATTATTGCTCTTGAAGAAAAAGAGCAAAAGGCACGGCTTACAGAAGTCCCATATCAGCGAAAATTTGCATTTAGGGCTTTGAGGTTTGCAAAACTTCTCGCTCTTGGCGGCCTTATATCTGCTGTATATTTTGCATTTCTTAGATATCCAATCTTGGGAGGTGTTGCCATAACAATTCCTATAGGTATCGGTGTAGCCAATATACTGGGATTCAAATCAACAATTGGTAATATGAAACAAGATAAAGAACAATAAATTACTTTTAATACTTTGCGGGTCATAAAGAGCTACTTTAAATAGATATATAGAAAAATGTAAAGCTAGAAAAATTAGAGAAAATAGCTTTATTGTAAAGATTTATACAGAGCCTATATTTTTTAAAGTAACTTAATGAATACTATAAAAGGACATTAGCATGCTAACCTTCAGTGAACTACTACTAAAACTACAACAATTCTGGGCAGAACAAGGGTGCAACATCGTACAACCTTACGACATCCCATCAGGTGCAGGGACATTTCATCCTGCGACACTGCTTAGAAGTCTAGACTCTAAGCCTTGGTCTGTTGCGTATGTAGCACCATGTAGGAGACCTACTGATGGACGCTATGGAGAGAACCCTAACCGTCTTGGGTCTTACTATCAGTTTCAAGCACTCATTAAACCTAGTCCTGACAATATTCAAGAGCTTTACTTGAAATCTTTGGAGTATTTGGGACTGAACTTACAAGAGCATGACATTCGTTTTGTAGAAGACAACTGGGAGTCACCAACACTTGGTGCGTGGGGGCTTGGCTGGGAAGTATGGCTTGATGGTATGGAGGTAACGCAATTTACCTACTTTCAACAAGTAGGGGGCATCGCGTGTGACCCTGTGGCCGTAGAGATTACCTATGGGACAGAGCGTTTGGCAATGTACTTACAAGGGGTCGATAGCATCTTTGACATTGTATGGAATAAAAACGGTGACGAGGTAACCACTTATGCTGATGTACATAAAGAGAGTGAGTATGAGTTCTCCAAATACCACTTTGAAGTAGCAACGGTGGAAAAGCTTTTTACTCACTTCGATGATGCAAGCAAAGAGTGTAAACTCTGTCTTGAAAAAGGGCTACCACTCCCTGCCTATGACGAATGCATGAAAGCATCACATGCCTTCAATGTGCTTGATGCCCGCAAAGCAATCTCGCAGACACAAAGACAAAATTATATTCTCAAAGTTAGAGAGCTTGCCATTGGGTGTGCACAGTTGTACAAAGCTCAGGAAGAGGAGCGTAATGTACGCATACAGCAAGGAAAGCAGAATAGGTAATAAGATATGCTATTGCAAGATATATATACTTTTTTAGACAACATAAGCCCTTTTGGGTTACAGGAGAAGTGGGATAATTCTGGGCTTATTGTTGGTGACATGAAGCGCAAGGTCTCACAGATTGCTATCTCTCTCGATATTAATGAAGAGATGATAGAAACAGCAGAAGAGGGGACACTTTTTGTAGTGCATCACCCATTGATATTTGACAAACTCACACAGCTTGATTTTGCCAAATATCCTGCCAATCTTCTTGAGAGACTTATCTTAAAAAAACAGTCGCTTATTGCAATGCATACTAACTTTGATCAGACCCATTTAAATCGTTATGTTTTTGAAAAAGTACTGGGATTCACGCTTAAAGAAGAGGTGCCATTTGTCTGCAAGACAGAAGGCAATTGGATGTATGATGGGTTGCTTATGTTACTCAAAGAGAAGTTAAATCTCTCAACATTAAAAGTTGTTGGCAAAAAGGAATGCATTGGCTCCATTGCTATGACAACAGGAGCGGGAGCTTCGCTTATCGATATGGTTAATGTAGACTGCTTTCTCACTGGAGACATTAAGTATCACGATGCTATGAAGGCAATGAGTGAGGGATTAATGATGGTGGAGATAGGGCACTACGAGAGTGAACGTTTTTTTGCCGAAATACTGTTGGAAGAATTGAAAGTTTTACCTATTTTGGCTATAATTGCGAATTCTAAAAATCCGTTTCACTTTGAAACACTATAATCCTAAAGGATAAAGATTGAACAAGCATCTACAAGAACTGATAGAACTTTCACAGATTGATAAATCAGTCGATAACTACAACTTACAACTTGAAGTGGTAGACAAAAAGATAGCAAAAGTACAAAAAAAGATTACTGCAATACAAGAAGAGTTTGATGATCTAAATAAAGAGAGTGAAGAGAATGAGGAGAAAATCAAGGCATTTGAAGAGCAGTTAATACTACTCAAAGAGCAGCTTGAAAGCAATACAAAAAAAGCCAGAGAAATCTCTACAGAGAAAGAGATGAAGGCACTCTCTCTTGAAGAAGATATTGCTAAAGAGAAGATGACCTTTGCCAATGAGGAGATTGAGAGACTTCAGAAGATTAATGAAACCAAAGAAGCACTTACTAAAGAACTTGAGGAGAAGCTTGCTGAGCTTCAAGAGAATTTCAACAAGGTAAACAGTGAGGTCTCTGCAGAAAAAATAGAAATTGAAACAACTAAAGCAGAATATTTTGCAAAGCGTCAGAAGCTTAGCAAGAGTATCGAACAGAAAGTTCTCTCTTTCTATGAAAAGATTCGTGTGTGGGCAGGCAATACAGCAGTTGTTTCAGTGAAGAAGCAGGCATGCTACGGTTGTTATATGAAGCTTAATGACAAGACTTATGCAGAAGTAATCAAAGCAGAAGAAATTGTAAACTGTCCCCACTGTGGTCGTATTCTCCATTTAGAGAGTGTAACCAAAGAAAAGTAATAGAAGTATTTAGCACTAAGTACTCCAAAAGAGTACTTCTTTTAGTCAAGTATGCTAAGTGTTAAAAAAGCAAAGCACTGACTTTGCTAAAATATGAAGGTAGTAAATGTTTTTTTTTATCTACTCAATATGCACCACCTTTATGTATCTTCTCTTGCTTCCTCTTTTTTCTCTTTTTTCCTTCAAATCCAAATACAAAGAGTCCATTCCAGCACGTTTTTTTCTATGGAAAAATCGACCCCTGAAACCTAATGGGATATGGTTCCACTCTTGTAGTTTTGGAGAAGCTAAAGCAATTAAACCATTAGTAGATGCGTTGCCAAAAGAGGTATTGCGCATGACAACCACAACGCAGACAGGTAGGGGTGTTGTCGATTGTTATACACGGCAGAGCTGTTATCTTCCTTTTGAACCGTTACTTTTGGGTTGGCTAAGGCCACAAAAAGTACTGGTGGTTATGGAGGCAGAGTTTTGGTATCTGCTTTTTATGCTAGCAAAACGACGTGGTGCTAGAACCTTCCTTATTAATGCACGTATGAGTGACCACTCTTTTTTAAAGTACCAAAAGATGGCATGGCTCTATCGGCAGATATTTAAACATATTGATGTAGTCTATGCCCAAACACGAACCGATAAAATACGCTTAGAATCCTTAGGTGCGCACCATGTAGTGGTCATGGGAAACATCAAACTTGCCTCCTTACCAAAACCAACAAAACAATTACCAAAACCAAAAACATTGGTTGTATGTGCAGCAAGTACCCATGAAGGGGAAGAGAGGTTGATACTTGAGGCTTTTGCCGCACTCAAAAAAGAACAAAGTGATGCAAAGCTGATTATTGTGCCACGCCACCCTGAACGATTCAAGAAGGTAGTACAGCTTGTAGATAGTTTTGTAGAACAATATGGATTGTTATACCACTGTTATACAGAGAAAGAGAGTGTTGAAAGCGATATTACTGTCATTGATATGCTTGGTGAACTTGTGAATATCTATGCTATTAGTGACGTGGTTATTCTTGGTGGCGCATTCGAACCTATTGGGGGACACAATGCAGCAGAGGCAGCACAGTTTGGTTGTCGTATCATCTCTGGACCACACTATTTTAACCAGAAAGATATTTTTGAAGCAGTAGAGGGAATTGCGATTGTGGAGCCTACCAATCTTTCAAAAAGACTGGTACAATACAAGTTGCTTAAACCAGCCAAAGTACGTACAAATGTAGATGTACTCCCACTTGTAGAGGAACTTAAAAGTGTTCTATCATATGAATAACGATCAAATAACACTACACATTAAAGCACAACCTGCGGCAAGCAAAAATGAATTTTGCGAAGTGTATGGAGATAATGCAATTAAAGTACGCATTAAGGCACCTGCTGTAGAAGGTGCAGCCAACAAAGAACTCATTAAATTTCTCTCTAAAAGTTTTAAAGTACCTAAAAATCAGATTATTTTTAAGTCGGGAGAAACAAGTAAAATTAAGGTATTAAAGTTTCCTGCAACAGAACAGTTTTTTGCATGGATAGCCCAATATCACAATGGTTAAAGTGGTACGATAAAAAGAGAAGGTAACACAAATGGCACAAGAGAAAGCATACAAAGTACTTGCCCAACAGAAAAAGATTTCAAACAAGAAAGCCAAGGAACTCATAGATAGAGGATTGGTTTTTGTTGGTGACAAGCAGATAAAGATTGCACGGGCAGAATTAAGTACTGATACAAAGTTTCGCATTGAGTACCCTAGTGATATTGAGATTATCTATGAAGATGAAGAGATGGTTGCAGTTAATAAGCCTGCACAGGTAGACAGCTATGATATTCAAGACGCCATAGAGGGAGCAGAGTTACTTCATAGGCTTGACCGCGATACTTCAGGAGTATTATTACTTGGACGTAGTGAGGCTTTTATCAAAAAAGCGGTCAATGCATTCAAGAACAGACGGGTAGAAAAAGAGTATGTCGCATGGGTTGAAGGGGTGGTGTGTGAGACCATGGTGATTGATGATCCTATCTATACTATTAAAAAAGGAAAAGCTTTTTCACGTATTGACCCAGTACGTGGCAAAAAAGCTCATACCGTTGTCAAGCCTGAAGAGGTGCAGGGCAAGAAATCTAAAGTGTATGTTGAGATTACAACAGGGCGTACACATCAAATACGAGTGCACCTAGCACATGCAGGATACCCCATCGTGGGTGACATGCAGTATGGTAGCCGTACACAATCTAAGCGTATTTTGCTCCACTCGGCAAGAATGGTACTTCTTGGGATGACCTTTGAAGCACCAGAACCCCAAGATATTGTTCGATACAAATAGGTTAAGTCCAAATAGGATAAAATCGCAACAATCATATTGTAAAGATAATAAGGCAAAAAAATGTTCGATACGTTAACCGATAGTTTTAAAAATGCTGTAGGAAAGATTCGTTTTCATGATGATGAAAAGGCACTCAAAAAAGCAACAGCAGAACTAAAAAAATCACTACTTAAAGCCGATGTGCATCACAAGGTGGTTAAAGACCTAACCTCCTTTGTGGAACTAGAGACGAAAAAACATGGAGTAGGGAAGGACAACTTCCTTGTAGCTCTACAAAAGAAACTAACTGACATTCTTACCATTGAAGGGGCACCAAAAGGCTTTACTTTTGCTTCAAAGCCACCAACAGTTGTACTCATGATTGGTCTGCAAGGTTCGGGTAAAACGACCACTACCGGAAAGCTATCCTATTTCTTAAAAGAGCAGAAAAAGAAAAAAGTATTAATTATTGCAGCAGACCTTCAGCGTCTTGCAGCAGTAGAGCAGTTACGCCAGATTACTTCACAGATTGAGGTTGATCTGGTTGCTGAGGAAGATACGAGTCCTGAAGAGATCATCAAAAAAGGACTCAAAAAGGCCAAAGATGGGCTTTACGATGTTGTGCTCATTGATACCGCTGGTCGTTTAGCCATTGATGAAGAGCTCATGGAGGAGTTGGCACATATCAAAGAGGTGGCACAACCAGACGAGCTCTTCTATGTTGCCGATGCAATGACGGGACAGGATGCTGTGCGTACTGCACAGACTTTCAAAGAGAAAATTGGTATTACGGGTGTTATTTTAACCAAGTTTGATGGTGATTCCAGAGGTGGTGTGGCACTTGGACTGACGCAGCAGGTGGGCGTACCATTACGTTTTATTGGGGCAGGCGAAAAGATGCCAGACCTTGAGCAGTTTATTTCTGACCGTATTGTTAGCCGTCTGATGGGTGCGGGAGATGTTGAGTCATTGGCAGAAAAAGCTGCAGCTGCCATTGACCCTAAAGAAGCCAAGCGGATGACACAGAAGATTAAGAAGGGACAATTCAATTTTAATGATTTCCTCAATCAGATGGAGCAGATGAAAAAGCTTGGTTCAATGAAGTCTATTATGGGAATGATTCCTGGTATGGGAAATATGGCAAAACAGATTGGTGATATGGATTTAGAAAACTCCAAAGAGATTAAAATGATTAAGGCAATGGTTGCCTCCATGACCCCCAAAGAGCGTGAAAATCCTGATTTGCTTAACAATATGCGAAAACGTCGTATTGCTATGGGTGCTGGACTTGACCAAATGCAGGTCAACCGTATACTTAAACAGTTTAAATCTGCTGCAAAGATGACAAAGAAACTTGCGGGCAAGGGAGGCATGAAGCAGATGCAGGATATGATGAATCAGATGCAAAATGGTGGTGGATTTCCAGGTATGCCAAGATAGTGCAGGTATGCTTTTATACAATTTTAAAAATGTTTGGGTATAATCGCTTTCCAAATAGTCTTGATGAGTGTATTGAGTCATTAAAAGACAGTTGTCAGGACTTGCAGTGTGCTAGGTGCCAATCCTCCGGTGCTGCCCTGTATTATAGAAGCAAGAGAAAAACTAAGAACAACAAAAGGACGACACATGACAATGATTAGAATGACAAGAATGGGTAGAAAAAAGAAACCATTTTATAGAATCGTCGTAACAGACAGCAGAAAGAGAAGAGATGGTGGATGGATTGAAGCAATTGGTCACTACAATCCTGTATCTGCAGATAAAGAACTTACACTTGATGAAGAGAGACTTAACTATTGGCTTTCAGTTGGTGCACAAATGAGCCCAACGGTTAAAAGACTTGCAGGGAAAAAATAGTCTCAATGGTTAGAGAATTCCTTCAAACCTACACCATGATGCTAGTCAATCATCCTGATGATATCTCCATAGAGATCCAAGAGATAAATGAAGGGTTTGATGAGATTACCATCTTTTCCAATAAAGAAGATGTAGGAAAACTAATTGGCAAAGATGGACGAATGATTAATGCAATTAAAGCAGTGATTTCTGGTTGTAAAGCCAAAGGTGGTAAAAATTACCGTGTTAATGTTGAAGTAGCGATCTAAGACACCTCTTATGCCTTCAGAAAAATTCTTCATCGCCCAAATAGGGCGTACAGTTGGACTTTGGGGCGACCTCAAATTTCATCTTCATACTGATTTTCCAGAACAGTTTCAAAAAGGCATAACGTTTCAAAGTTCCTATGGTGACTTGACCATTGCCGATATTAACATGAAACGTGAGCTAGTGCGTTTTCAAGGCTTTGAAAACATTGATACAGCAAAAAAGTTGACCAATGTCAAGCTTTATGCCGACAAGACACAGACCAAAGCCAGCTGCATACTTGAAAAAGGGCAACACTTTTGGTTTGATATGATAGGATGTGATGTGGTCGAAAATGATGAAGTATTGGGAAAGATAGATGAAATTCAACGCCTTGCCGATATTGATTATCTCTCCATTGAGACCAATGAAAAACTGGTAAATGAGGGTATGCCCAATCGGTTTCTGCTTCCCTATATCAACCGTTATATTATTGATGCCAATACAGATGTGAGAGTGGTTTGGGTTAAGGATGGCAAAGATGTGCTAGAGGCCAGCTAGTGATGCATTTTACGTTTGTAACCCTTTTCCCAGAACTGGTACGTGGCTATTTCTCCAGTAGTATCCTTGGTCGTGCTATTGATGAGAAAAAAATTTCTATGCATTACCAGAACCCAAGAGACTTTACGCACAATAGGCATAAAAAAGTTGATGCTCCAATGATTGGTGGTGGTGCTGGTATGCTTATGACCCCTCAGCCACTTATCGATACACTTAAACACATTAAAGCAGACTCACCCTATGCACACACTATTTT
Organism: Sulfurovum sp.; assembly: GCA_020525365.1. NCBI lineage: Bacteria > Pseudomonadati > Campylobacterota > Epsilonproteobacteria > Campylobacterales > Sulfurovaceae > Sulfurovum > Sulfurovum sp. The sequence continues at coordinate 489,871 of JAIZOF010000001.1, forward strand.
TTTGACCCCTGTTGCCAAACGTTTTACACAAAATGATGCAAAACGTTTGGCAAAAAAAGCACATATTGTATTGGTAAGTGGTCGCTATGAAGGGATTGATGAGCGGGTTATAGAGCACTATGCCGATGAAGTTTTTTCTATTGGAGATTACATTTTAACTGGTGGTGAACTGGCAAGTATGGTACTGTGTGATGCTATTAGCCGAAATGTTGAAGGGGTACTTGGAAACAGCAACTCTTTACAGATGGAGAGCTTTGAGTCATCTTTTTTAGAAGCACCTTCGTTTACGAAGCCAACAATTTATGAAAATAGTGAAGTGATTTCAGAGTTTTTAAAGGGTAATCATAGTAAAATCACGGACTTAAAAAGAGGGTTGGCTTTATATAAAACGAAGTATTTCCGACCAGATTTATACAAAAAAGGTATAGCAAATGAGAAATAAATACATTGAGAATTTTGAAAAAATACAGACGGAAAGTAAAAATATTCCCGATTTTAGAGCAGGCGATACAGTTAAAGTCGCAGTAAGAATCAAAGAGGGTGACAAGACAAGAGTGCAAAACTTTGAAGGTCTCTGTATTGCCATTAGAGGACAAGGGACAGGAAGAACTTTCATGGTAAGAAAGATTGGTGCAAACTCTGTTGGTGTTGAGAGAATCTTTCCTCTCTACTCAGAATCTATCGAGAGTATTGAAGTAGTTAGAAAAGGTAGAGTCAGACGTGCGAAGTTGTTCTACTTGAGAGACCTTAAGGGAAAAGCTGCTCGTATTAAAGAGCTTCGTAGAAAATAGCCCCCTCTGTTTTATATACTTTATTTCCAAGGTACCCATTTTAGCTATTTGTCAAAATGGATGCTACCTCTTTATACAGTTTTTAACCATAAAAGAAAACCATCGTAATATTATCTTTTTAAAAATATTTTAATCATCAATAATGAATGACTAATCTACTATAATACACTCTGATAAATTTAAAAGGGAGAAAAGTATGTTCAACAGACTTAAGCAAAAATTGATTACTTTATGGCAGTTAATTTTAGTCATTGCCTTCATTCTTTTAGAAGAGATTATTTGGGAGACAGTTGCCAAGCCTATCTATGAGGATATTCGTTCACACAAGGTACTTCAGGAGGTGAAGGCATGGCTTCATAATATCAATAATACAACAGTTATATTGGTTATTTTTATACTCATGTTGGGTACTGCAGAGATACTAAGTATCTACACAATCATACTCTTTTTAAGTGGACATCTACTTCAGGCACTGATGTACTATCTGTTTAAAATACCCATTGCAGTACTTACGCTTTGGATGTTCCATACAACCGAAGATAAACTAATGGATTCTGAACAATTTGTATGGTTATATGGGAAGATTGCACAGGCAATTGACTGGTTGAAGTCTTTAGAGAGCTACCAATAATAAGAGTCTAACAAGATCGGTTCTTCATGGCAGCCTGTGCTTCACGCTTGAGTGTCTTCTCTTTAAGGTCTGCACGTTTGTCGTGTAACTTCTTACCTTTGGCAACGGCAATGCTAACCTTGGCAAAATTATGTTCGTTAAAGTAGAGCATTAGCGGTACGACGGTTAACCCATCCTTATGTATATTATTATGAATCCTAAGAAGCTCTTTTTTATGCAGAAGTAGTTTTCGTGGGGTTCTGCTATCTCTTGAAAAATATCGGTTGGTAGTCTCAAGCTCTGCAATATGGGTATTCATGAGGTAAAGTTCCCCTTTAATAAACCGACAGAATGCATCATTAAGGTTGGCACGTTTAGCACGTAATGCCTTGACTTCACTACCTTGCAGTACGATTCCTGCTTCAATTTTTTCACGTATCTCATAATTGTGTCTGGCTTTTTTGTTTTGTGCTACAATATTGATTGCCAATATATCTTCCTAATTTATAAGATTAATATATAGTTAAGTAACCATCATTTATACCATTATAACACAAAATATACCTCAAAACCAAACAAGAAACACTACTCTTTTCTGGTTATTTTGATTTTATTTAATTTAAAAGTAATATGATATAAATAGTTTAAATAACCATCATTTATACCGTTGATAGCGCGAGATATGCCTTAAAACCAAACAAAAAACACTACTCTTCTCTGGTTATTTTAATTTTATTATAAGTTAAAAATAATATAATATGACATCCGAAATATTAAGATTTTTGGCTGTTGCACTATGTATCGTTCCATGGCATGAGCTTTTGCATAAAGCCATGGGCAACCTAACGGGTGTATCCAATTGCGCAAAAGTTCATTAGCGAGCATAGCAATATCTAGACTCTTGATATTCGAGATCTCGGATAATAAAACATAAATTACAAGGAGAAGAATATGAAGAGATATTCACAATGGTTAGCAGTCGCAACAGCAGCAGTAGTGCTTAGTGCATGTGGTGGTGGCGATGATGATAAGGCTGATGATATTAATACAACACCAATTGTTTTGGGTCAACTTAAAAAGACAGGTCAGACTGTGAGTTATGATATTAATGGTTCAGTAGTATCAGATGGTACGCTTAAAGATGATGGTTACTATAGGGCTGGTGTAGCAGTTTCATATACCAGAAATGATGATACTGGTATCGTAGTTGACCAAGATACTTTCGGGATGATGTGGCAAGATAATAATGATTCTAGTAGAAATTCTGGAAAAACATATGCACAGGCAGAAGAGTACTGTAGAAACCTTAGTTTGGGTGGATATGATGACTGGAGACTTCCTACTATAACGGAACTGTTACGCATCATGAACTACGGTACTACTCCAAAAATACCATCTGCTTTTGCGAATTTTTCTAATGTAGGTGGCATTGTAGCTGCTTGGTCACAGACACAAGCAGAGGATGGTAACACATGGGATATAAACTTCAATACTGGAACTTTTGGTAGAAATGAGGCAAGCAATGTAAGTGGTGTAACTTGTGCGAGAGATACAAACAAGTCATTAGCAGCAAAAGCAAAAGCACAACTACTGTAAGTAGTTGTTTTTAGGCTATAGAGAATAAGCCCATTTTATGCCACTTATACTAAAGTGGATAAATGGTGCCGTAATATATTTAAAAATTAGGAGTAATAAGACATGAAAACAATCCTTTTAATAATGGTAGGACTTACTGTTAGCACTTGGGCTAGCTTGAGTAGAGATGCTAGTACATCAGTAGTAACTGATTCCATTACTGGACTTCAGTGGCAAGACAACAACACAACATCGAATGATTTTCCAGGCGCAATACAGTATTGTGAAGATTTAACGCTTGCTGGAAAGAGTGACTGGAGATTACCTAATATCAATGAACTTAACTCTATCTTTGATTTTTCAAAAGCAACAGAAAACAATGTTACTGGTTTACTTGTAGCACCATTTACTCAAGGTGCAGTTATACAAAGTGATCCAAATCCTGCTGGAAGAGTCATTAACATGTTCGGTACAATTTCATCTACAACAGATGAGAGCAATACATCAAGAGCATGGTTGGTTAATTTCTATACAGTTTCCACAAGTGATACTATGATATCAGTTCCTAAGTATGATAGTACCAGCCTTGTACGTTGTGTAAGAAGCAATTAATCAAAACTAAAAATAGAGCCAAATTTTTGGTCTATTTATGACGTTAGGCGTATAACTCAATGTTATGCGCCTACATGCTCCATATCCTCTTTTTTACCCTAGTCAATTTTTCATATATAATACCTAATTTAATCAAAATCAGATGACATATAGATATATTCAATATTACAGTATCAATTTCCCCAATACAATATCGTACTTAACTTTTTTTAATTCTTTTTATGTTACTCTACCCCATGTAGATTTGGTGTGACTCTATATATTTTGTAGAATATAGATAAAATGTAAAGTACAACAGATGTCCTTTGCAGTAGTTTTAGCTTCTGTGAGAGCTTACATGTATGCACTGTGTGTATCTGGCGCTGTGAACACGCAAGGTTTGTGTGGAAGTTTTTATGCGCTATATATAAATTTCATTCATTCATTGCACTTTACAAGAACAAAGCTGCATGGCAAAATCTCACCAGTCTCTCAAAATCTCACCAGTGAGCCTCCTCTCACTAGTCTCAGTCCTTTCCATTTTGAAGGTCATGTACAATTCTTTGTATTTCATATGATGTGACTCATTCTCCCAACCTTTAGTCTTATGCTTTAAGTGCTGCTGCAATTCATAATGAATGGAAGATGAATTCTCTTCAACCAGCTGGCACATATTTACAAAGCACACCTGATATGGGCACTTTATGTTATTGACAAAGTCCTTAATTCTAATCTCAAGTAGTGAACCTCACCAAAAGTTTGTTTCTTCCTATACTTGTACATGCGCTACTACAGTTGTCTGTCCTAAGCTTTCCAGCTTTTCATTCTCGTGCCATAGAGAAAAAAATACCCCCATATCCCAACCAAAACAACAGCTGCTGTTCATGACAAAGAACAAGATAAACAATACAAACACACAGAAAACAGACAAATAAAAGTGAGGAGTTTGGCCACAGCAGATCTCTTTCTCTCTCTTGGCAGTATAATAAGACAGAAGAAAGTATATATATATATAAATGTTAGAGCATAAACTATGTCTAAAAAATGTTTAGGGATCTGAGTTAGAAATGATGAAGAAACAGACACAAATAAATCAATTCAAACCACGTACCAACAAACTACGTGAGTCCCCAAGCTGTAAATGTTAAGTTTTCATCAGCCACTGATGATGTGGCGGATGACAACACATAATCCACTACGCACTCAGGTACGTAGCAGAGTCCAGCACAGCAGGGAGCACCACATTGCCGGGTCAGCCCCAGGGAAGTGTTGGATGCGTCTGTGAACTCATGCTGAATGCTTGTCACTCCTGTAAAGAAAAAGAACTTGGCAGTAGTTTCGATGGCACTAAAAGTATGGGATTTAAGGTTTAGTGATATCAAAAAGAATAAAAATAATGATATATTGCTATTAAGGTTTATTGAGGGTAAATAGTATTGAGCATACAAATGCTTTATATAAAAAATCTTAAATATAGATTATGTTAAGTATGTAAGTTATTTTGATAGATGAAGGAAGAATATCTATGAATTTTAACTCATTCTCAATAATAATGATATTTGTATCATTAATTTTAGTAGGCTGTAAATCTGTATGCGATGCTAATTTTTCAACTACATACAATGGCAATAAATATGGATGTGTTATTAATAACACAACACATAAAGTATGGTTAGATAGAAATCTGGGTGCTACAAGAGTAGCCAGATCTATTACAGATACACTGTCTTATGGTGATTATTTTCAGTGGGGCAGAAAAGCTGATGGCCATGAAGACAAGACATCAAAAACAACATCAGTTCTAGCAACAACGCTAGAAAACCCAAATAGTAATTTTATTGTAAGAGCAGTAGATAGTGATTGGGTAGCTGATGGAGTGGATGATAATGGATCAAAAAGAACAGCTTTTCTATTGAAAACTGATGGAAAAGGTATATGCCCTAATGGATTTAGGGTACCAACTAGGCAGGAGTGGGAAAATGAATATCATACTTGGAAAAGTAACGATACCGAAGGTGCCTATACTTCGGTATTAAAATTACCAACATCAGGTATTCGTGTTGCAGAAGCCCAAGGTGCACGTCTAACAGAAATGGGTGAACGTGGTTACTATTGGACATCTGAGTTTGATGAAACAAGGAGACTTGCTCGGTATTTTCGTACCACAAGTGGTAAAGGTGTAAATTTTCGTCCAGGTTTTCCTATATATGGATTATCTATCCGCTGCATTAGAAAAAATAGTGCTACAGCATATGAAATTGCTAAAAATAAATATTTAGAATAAAAACTAGAAGGTAGATAGTAATATAATCTACTTTTCTACCTCCCCTTTTTTCTTCATCAATAGACAATATTCAAGTATTCTATAAATAGTCATTTCATGCACTTTAAATGATCTGCCTAAAGAGAAGACCTATTATAAATACTTAAGAATATTATTTATTTTATTGATTATAATCAATTTATCTATTCTCACATTATGTTATAAATTTAATTCGTAGTTCTTATCTATAACAATACTACGTTAAATAATCGTACTAACCAAAGGAGACCACATGAACAAAATTATTACAATCTTAGCTTTAGCTTTATTTTCATCTTCCCTATTTGCAGGAGACTTTGCTGACTTGCATGCTAAAGTAATGAAAGCAAGAGATACACTTGTAACACTTGTAAAGCATAAAGATAAAAGAGGTGCCGCACAACAAAAACTAGTTAAAGACACAGCAAATGCTGTTAGTGCTAAAATTGCTACCATGAAAGCACCTGCAGGAAAAGAGGCAGAATTTAAAGAGATGGTAAAAAACTGGGCTGCTTTTAAAAAGACACGTGAAGAAGAATTGGTTCCACTTATCTTGGCAGGGAAAGAAGCAGAAGGTAAAAAAATTGCTATGGGCATACAAAAAGTAAGATTAAAAAAAGTAATCGAACTTTGTAAAGTACTTGATAAATAATATCAACATTTTCATAACTATAAACCCTTAATGTATTTCCACCACTTTGGTGGAAATTAGTAAGCTAAGACTTTCTATTGCCTCATCTTAATAGGTATTATTTAATAATTTGTACTCCCGCACCTATCAGTCCTACAATACCCTCTTTAATGTTTATTGGTATAAAACCATGCTTTTCCAAAATACGTGAAGCTGTTATGCTACGACTGCCACTTCTACAGTACACCAATATTTTTTTATTTTTGTAGAGTACCAATTTATTTAGGTTTTTTTCAAGCTTTGAAAGAGGGATGAGTATAGCATTGTGAAGGTGACCACCTTTGTACTCTTGGATGGTTCTGACATCAAGAAGCATAATATTGTTATCTTTTTCAAGTAGTGTAATTGCTTGTTTGGGAGTGATGCTTTCAAAGTTTGCAAATATCCATCCTTTTGTGTAGGCAAACCACACTATCAGTACAATCATTGCAATATAATAAGAGTAGTCGATTGCTTTTTTCATTTTATTCTCTTTTTTAATACTATTATATCATTTTTATTTTGTTTCACATAGTTACAGTTGTAATTGATATTATTTTATGATATCAAAGTAGTACAAATAGTTTAATCATCTTTTAGTTAAGATAGAAGTACTATTCTGAGAATACTTTACCAATACCGGTAAAGGGGAATGAAACTTAGCTAAGGGATTACTATGACTCATGTAATTACACAACATCCATACTACGGTGTTTTTATCCTATTTGCATTAACATCAATTGCATTTACGGCAACACTATTTTTGGCTCGTCTCATTAGTCGAAAACTTGCCAAACTCGATACTGAGAAGCTTAAACTTACTATCTACGAGTGTGGACCTGAAGTTACCAAACAACCAAATACTATATCAGCACAGTTCTACTTGATTGCACTTTTGTTTATTTTATTTGATGTGGAGATCATTTTTATGTTTCCATGGGCGATTGATTTTAAGTTACTTGGATGGTTTGGTTTTGCAGAAATGATTCTATTTATTTTACTACTTGCAATTGGTTTTGTATATGCATGGAAGAAAGGAGCACTTGAATGGCACAGCATCAAGTAAATTATACCAGTACAGCTGGATTACCAATAGCACTAACTTCGGTAGACAAACTCGTCAACTGGGGACGTTCAAACTCACTTTGGCCATTAACCTATGGACTCGCATGTTGTGCGATTGAGATGATGGCATCAGGAGCTTCCCGTTATGACTTTGACCGTATGGGTACAATTTTTAGGGCTTCTCCAAGGCAAGCAGATGTAATGATTCTTGCAGGGACACTCTCAAAGAAGCATGCGGAATTTGCAAGACGTCTTTATGATCAGATGACAGAGCCAAAATGGGTTATTTCCATGGGATCGTGTGCCAACACGGGTGGTATGTTTAATACTTATGCAACCGTACAAGGTGTTGATCGTATTGTACCAGTTGATATTTACCTACCTGGATGTGCGCCTAGACCAGAGACACTTCAGTATGCACTTATGATGCTTCAGAAGAAAATTAGACGTGAGTCTGCAAATATGAAAAAAAATATCAAACAAAACTTGAGGTTAGTATAATGAGAAAATATGTACCAAAAGATAATGTACAAGCAAAATCCTACTATACCGATAGATATTGGGTTGCACCAAGAGTCCCTAGAGAGGCAGTAGAAAAAGGTACACACTTTGAGACAGTAATGAAGGCTATGAAAACTTTTGCTAAAGAGTCATATGTTGAAGCAGAACAACTGGTGATTCACATCGATGCCAAAGAGAATTTTAAAGCCATCAAGACACTTAAAAAACAGTGTGGTTATACGCAATGTTCAGAACAGAGTGCAGTAGATTATCTTGCACAGAATAATGAATTTGAGCTCTTCTACCAGTTCCTTAATATTGATGAAGCAAAGCGTGTACGTATTGTCTGTCGTATTAAACAAGGTGAAGCAATAGAGTCAATTGTACCACTGTTTAACTCAGCAAATTTTGCAGAACGTGAGATGTATGATATGTTTGGTATTAAAGTTAATAATCACCCACTTCTTAAGCGTATTATTATGCCTGATGATTGGGAAGGGCATCCACTTCTTAAGACTTACCCACTACACGGAGATGAGTTTGCTTCATGGTATGAGGTTGATAAAATTTTTGGAAAAGAGTACCGTAATATTATTGGGCCTGAAAACCGTGATCCTGCACATATTGATCATTATGATACTAAGCGTTTTTCAAGAGTTGGCTATGAAGTACCGTTTGGTGAGGATATATCCAAGGGCGAGAAAGAGCAACAGATTGAGTACAGCAAAACCATCCTTGTCGATTATAGTAAAAAGTCTGGCAAACAACTCAATGAGAGAAAGTAAGAGGGAGTAGAGTATGCAACAACCAAATAAATTAACACCATTCTTTGAAAATCTCAATTTTGAGCGTGATGACAATACGATGGTAATCAACTTCGGTCCTCAGCACCCTTCTGCTCATGGACAGCTGAGATTGGTTCTTGAGCTTGATGGTGAACAGGTGGTCAAAGCTTATCCAGATATTGGGTATCTTCATAGAGGTATTGAAAAGATGGCCGAGAATATGACCTATAATGAGTTTCTACCAACAACAGATCGTTTGGATTATATTGCGGCAACTTCTAATAACTATGCGTATGCATTGGCAGTGGAAAAGCTACTTGGCATTGAAGCACCACGTCGTGCACAGGCAATTCGTACAATACTGTTGGAGATTAATCGTATTATCTCCCATCTTTTCTTTATTGCAACACATGCACTTGATGTTGGTGCCATGTCAGTCTTTCTTTATGCCTTTCGTGAAAGAGAGTTTGCCATGGATCTCATGGAAGACTACTGTGGTGCACGCTTAACACATTCTGCGGTACGTATTGGGGGTGTACCTCTTGACCTTCCTGAAGGTTTTATTGAGAATATGATTGCATGGTGTGACAAGGTTGACCATGAAGTGAAGAATACTTACGAGGCACTTCTAACGGAGAACCGTATTTGGAAGATGCGTCTGGAGAATGTCGGGGTAATCTCTGCAGAAGATGCACTCAATTGGGGATGTACCGGTCCAATGCTTAGAGGCTCCGGGGTTAAGTATGATATCCGTAAAGAAGAGCCGTATGAACTCTATGGTGAGCTTGATTTTGATATTCCCGTTTCTGATAGATGTGATTCTTATGGGCGATATAAGCTTTATATGGAAGAGATTTGTCAATCTACCCGTATCCTTAGACAGCTTGTATCAATATACAAAGATAGTCCCTCTGAACTGATGGCACATGCACCACAGTATATCTCTGCACCAAAAGAAGAGATTATGACTCAGAACTATGCACTAATGCAACACTTTGTTTTGGTTACGCAAGGGATGAGACCACCTAAAGGCGAGGTTTATGTACCAACCGAATCGCCCAAAGGAGAACTAGGTTTTTATATAAAATCAGAGGGTGAGCCATATGCCTATCGCCTAAAGTGTAGGGCACCAAGCTTTTTCCATACGGGATTACTTCAAAATATTCTTGTAGGTACATATATTGCAGATGTCGTTACGATTATTGGTTCTACCAATATCGTATTCGGTGAAGTTGATAGATAGGAGTAACGATGAAAAGATATGATTTAAGACATTTACATGATAACTTCTATAATAGAATGGCAGAACTAATTGATCAGGGTCTTAAGGTTGGTGAGGTTGGTATCTTTCTTTTTGAAGTTGGTGATTTTTCCCATATTCAGAAGTCTGCAGATTTTATTAAAGAATTAGGTCATGATTTAATGAATTCCTTAAAGTTTAATGAAGTAGACTGGACAATTGTTGTCAAAAAGGTTGATGAAGAGATACGTAGAGAAAGAGCCAAAAAAGTGGAAGAAGCATGCATTGAAGCAGAAAGAAAAGTAACCGAAAAGATTGCTTTGGCAGAAGAAAAGGCTAAATAAAATGTCACGTATAATATTCTCTACTTGGAGGGATGAATTTATTGATAATCGTAGTAAATCACCCAATGAGTGGAGTGAATCTAAATTTAAATTACCTGAAACTTATGATGGTGATATAAAGTCTAAGGCTTTTATCGGATGGGACGGTGTTGCAATCTTTAATGAAGATATTGATGCAGTTGAGCTTGCTTCACAATATGCGGCACAATATCAAGAGTACTCCGAAGCATGTGGACGCTGTGCACCTGGTCGGTGGGGTGGACGTATTTTATATGATTTGCTTGATAAAATTGCACGTGGTGAAGGAGCACATGACGATATTGCTCACCTCAAAGAGATATCTAAGACTATGATGACTACTTCTAAATGTGAGATTGGAAAGACGGTTCCAAAACCTATTCTTGACTTGATGGAGCATTATAAGGATCAATTTGATACTTGTATTAATATGCAGCAACCCTCTAGGCATTATGGTGGAGATACCTCCTATATTGCCAAGATAACAGCACCATGTACCGATATGTGTCCAGCACATGTAGATATTCCTGCTTATATTGAAGGTGTGCGTGATATGATTTTTACTGATTCACTTGTTGCAACACGCCAGACAATGCCTTTGGCACACACCTGTGGACGTGTTTGTCCGCACCCATGTGAAGATGCTTGTCGACGTACAAACCTTGATGAGCCAATTTCTATTATGGAACTTAAGCGTCTTGGGGCCGATTATGAAACAGATCATGCATTATCATGGCAACATCCATTTGAAGTGCAACCCCCAAGAAATGATGGGAAAAAAGTAGCAATTATTGGTGCAGGACCTGCAGGACTGACTGCAGCATATTATCTTGGTATTCAAGGTATTCACGTTGATATTTTTGAAGAGCTTCCGGTTAATGGAGGAGAAGTTGCAGTAGGTGTACCAGAGTACCGTATGCCTATTGACAAGTATAATAAAGATATTCAACTAGTACTTGATTTACCAACAGTCCATATTCACAATAATCATCGCGTTGATGCAAATCGTCTTAAAGAAATTGATACTGAATATGATGCAACACTACTTGCTTTTGGTACACGTTTATCTAAGAAAGTACGTGCAACAAATGAGAATCCAAAAATGAAAGGTTATTGGGGTGCAATTGCTATGCTTGATAAGGTTAACCTTTGGAGTAAGTATGGTATTGGTTCTTCTGTATCTAATGAACTTAAAGACAAAATTATTGTTTGTGTTGGTGGAGGGTTTACCTCTATGGATGTGGTACGCTGTGCCATTCGTGAAGGCGCAAAGAAAGTAATTATGCTCTATAGGCGTGATGAGAAGACAATTATTCGAAATACAACGTATGAAGAGTATCATGAAGCTGTTGAAGAAGGTGTTGAGTTCATCTTTCACTCTGCAATTGAAGAGATATTTGATGATGGTGAGAAAATTACTAAACTTAAGGTTAACCGCTTTGAACTTGTACCCGATCCTGATGGTGGCAGACCTCAGCTTATTAAGATGGAAGGGGAGGATTTTGAGATTGAGTGCGACTATCTGATTCCAGCAGTCTCACAAGCAGCAGATCTTCAGATTCTACCTGAAGAGTGGAATATTGAATTAACATCATGGAATACCATATTAACCAATGGACGTGATTTTATGAGTTCATATCCGGGTCTTTTTGCTGCAGGTGATTGTGAATATGGACCAATGACTATTGTGAATGCAGTTGGACAGGCACGACGCGCTGCATCAGTGATTAGTCGCTATATTTATGATAAAAAAGTTTCTTTGATGGATGATGAGATTATGGAAGATCACCTCAATAAGCTCAAGGTTTATGACAAGAATGAGAAGATTACAGGCTGGATGCCAGGATTACCACGTGCAGTTAGTGAAAAACTTGAAGTAGATGAGCGTAAGCATAATAATAAAGAGGTTAACCTTGGTTTCACTGGAGAAGAGGCAATTGCTGAAGCAGAGCGCTGTATGCGTTGTTACTATATCTCTATGGTAGCAGTGTGATAGGGAAGGGCGGTATAAGATGAGCAACAGTATACATAATTCGATGAATACGGGAAAACCAATTACTATTACGATTGATGGTAAAAAGTGTAAAAGTATTTTTGGTAAGACAATCCTTGAAATTGCACGAGAGAATGATATTTATATTCCAACAATGTGTTATTTGACTAAAGTACAGCCAATTGCATCATGCCGTATGTGTGTAGTTAATGTCAAAGATGTTGAGGGGATGATTCTTTCTTGTCAAGAGAAAGCAGTTGATGGTGCTGTGGTCACAACCAACAACAAAGAGCTCTATCAGGAGCGACAAAATATTATGAAACTCTATAATGTAAATCACCCTCTTGAGTGTGGTGTATGCGATAAGAGTGGTGAATGTGATCTTCAGAACAAGACAATGGAGTTTGATGTTAATCAACAACATTTTACCACACGTGATCAGCACAGACCGGTTGAGGATTGGGGGCATGTCTCTTATGACCCAGCACTTTGTATTATGTGTGAGAAGTGTGTACGGGTCTCTACAGAAATTACAGGTGATGAAGCTCTTAAGGTAAAATTTGGTGGTTACTCTTCAGAAATTATCAATGTTAAAAAAGAGAAACACTATGCTTCTTTAGGTGAAGCAGCAGCAGTTTGTCCAGTTGGTGCATTAACACAAACACACTTTAAGTACACAGCAAATGCATGGGAAATGAATAAAATTCCAAGTGCTTGCCCACATTGTGGTAGTGGTTGTCAAATGTATTATGAGGTACGTAATGACAAGATATATCGTGTGACAAATGAGTATGAATTTAGTAATCTATGTGGTGCAGGGCGTTTTGGTTTTGATTATGCTAATGAGGATGTTATAAAAGACAAAAAAGCCTTTGCAAAAGCTATCGAGGCATTTAAAAAGGCTAGAAGTATTATATTTGGTAGTCAGATTAGCAATGAAGAGGCACTAATTCTTCAGAAACTTAAAGAGAAGTATGGTTTCAAGCTTATTTCGCATGAGGCAAGAGCTTACCAGAAGTTTATGGCTTCTTATGCCAAGATGACAGGAAAGCATCTTTATGGTGGTAGCCTTAAGGAGCTTTCTAGTTCACAGGGAATTATTGTGCTTGGGAGTCGTATTAATAGTGACTCTCCAGTGGTCAAATATCATATCAATATGGCAAGTAAATGGCACCAAGCAAGAGTAGTCTACATGCATTCTATGGAAGACAGTGAGATTCAAAATATTGTTACACAATTTATTAAGTATGAAGTAGGCAGCGAAGAGGGAGTAGTAGCATTACTATTACATACACTATTAAGTGATATAGAATTAACCAAGACACTTAGTACTACATTAAATGCTCTTGATATTGGAAACCTTTCTGCAGAGAGTAATATTGGAGAAGAGGAGTTTGAGACACTCAAAAAATCACTACTTAACAAACATAGTTTTTCACTGGTGGTCGGAAATGATCTCTATACTCATCCTAGAGCAGAGCAGATTGCCAAATGGATTGCATTACTTGAGCAATATGCAGGCTTTAATGTAATTTGTGTACCACCCCCAAGTAATGCAATGGGTATCTCTCTTATCTGTGATCTTGATGATACGACAGAGGGGTACACGGTTGGCTACAATGTTAGAGGTGACTTTACACTCTCTGCTTTGGGAAATGGTGATCTTGATATGCCTGCACTTAACCAGCAGGAGGGAACACTGGTAACAGTGGACAAGTGTGTCGTACCAATGAATGTGGCACTTCCTTATGGTGGATATGTTCTGAATGATATTGCCAATGCACTAGGATTGCATGCAGAATATACAATTGATTATACACCACAACTTCCCGAAGAGAAAGGATTTAGTGGTATTGACTTTGATGCATTACCAGATTACTTTGATGCTGTGGGAATGGAACATCGTGGTTATCTTCTCAAGCCTCAGGAGGTGTCGGTAAAGTGTACACTTGAAGAGGTTAAGGAACTTGAGGCTTATGATGGTGCGGTAATCTATAGGTGTGACCCAGTTAACCAATTTTCTCCGTTTACAGCAAAGTCACCACTTTTAATGGATGAGCCAGTCCTCTCTGGATCACCACAGTTTGCAACTATAACTAAGTTGCATGATGGTGATCTTATCACCTTTGAGGTGGATGGTATACAATTTAAACGTATGTTTAAGATCGATACATCCATGAAGGGAACTATTGCACTCAATCCGACATTTGATATGGAATTAAGTGCATCTTTGCTATCCTCTTACAGGTTTAGTCGGCTGATTTTTGAAAAAGTCAATAACGAGAATATAGGAAATGATCATGAGTGAAGTAAAAACAGTAGAGAGTATGGTTACCATTACTATTGATGGTAAGATATATCAGGCAAAAGAGGGCGAATATATTCTCAATGCCGCACGTGCAAACAATGTTTTCATTCCTGCTATTTGTTATTTGACACGATGTAGCCCTACATTGGCATGTCGTCTGTGTTTGGTAGAGGTGGATGGCAAGCAGGTCTATGCTTGTAATGCCAAAGTTAAGGAGGATATGGAGATCACGGTTGATACACCAAATATCCTTGAAGAGCGCCGTGCGATTATGGAGGTTTATGATGTGAACCACCCACTTCAGTGTGGCGTCTGTGACAAGTCTGGTGAATGTGAACTTCAGAACTATACCCTTGAACTGGCAGTGGACTCTCAAAGCTATGCTATCCCTGATACCAAAAGAGAGACTAAGAATTGGAGTTCAGTACTTCACTATGATGCAGGATTGTGTATTGTCTGTGAAAGATGTACAACCGTTTGTAAGGATATGATTGGTGATACAGCAATTAGTACAACCAAAAGAGGTGGAGAAGTACTCGATAAGGGTTACAAAGAAACAATGCCAAAAGATGCTTATGCAATGTGGAATAAACTTCAAAAATCAATCATTGCACCAAGTAATGGTACAGATTTTACTGACTGTTCAGACTGTGGTGAGTGTACAGCAGTTTGTCCAGTTGGTGCATTGACGGGAAGAGATTTTGTTTATGCCTCCAATGCTTGGGAGCTAAACCGTGTACCTGCAACTTGTGCGCACTGCTCATCAGGTTGCCAGATTTACTATGAGACAAAGCATACCTCAGTCTTTGACAGAAGCGAGAAGATTTATCGTGTTACAAATGAATGGAATTATGTCTCTCTTTGTGGTGCAGGACGCTATGGTTATGACTTTGAGAATTATGTAGATGGTAAAGATGAAGTAGCTTTCAATAGGGCAATTGAAGCACTTAAAAAAGCAGATACTATCCGCTTTAACTCTGTTATTACCAATGAAGAAGCATTGATGCTCCAGACACTAAAAGAGAAGATGGGGGTTAAGCTTGTCAACCCTGATGCATATGCTTTTCAAAAATTTCTTGGTGCATACAGTATAGTAGCCGGACACTCACTTTATAGCTATGACTTTAAGCAGGTGATGGCAACAGATTTTGTTATTAGCATTGGTGCGTCATTGCGTAATGATAACCCCAATGCACGTTATGCATTCAATAATGTTCAAAAGCTTAACAAGGGTGCAGGGCTCTACTTTCATCCAGTAGGCGATACATTAGTGCCAACCTTTGGAAAGAGTGTAGAGGTTTTTACGCATAAAGTAGGTTTAGAAGAGGCAGCACTTTATTTGATACTTGATCTTTTCTCAGATAAAAAGCAACTACCTACTAATGTGAAGGAATATATTGATAGTTTCAAATCTACTATAACTAAGACAGTTAAAGAGACGGTAATAAAAGAGGTTATCCAGACTGTTATTGATGAAGAAACTGGTGAAGAGAAGGAGGTTAAAAATAAGGCTTCTGAAGTAATAGAAAAAGAGATTACTATAGAAAAGAATGGTTTGATTGATTTGCTTGGTGGTGATAGTAATAGTTTTACTGAGACTTTTAAGAAGATGATGAAGAAAAAAGAAACATTTTCTATGATTATTGGAGAGGATCTATACTTTCATCCAAAGGCAGAGAATATTGCTAGACTTATTGCACTTATTGAGCAGACCTCTCCTATACATATTGCAATGATTCCACCAAAGACAAATTCTTTGGGTGTTGCACTTATTTGCGACCTTGACAATGAAGCCACAGGTTATACCGTTGGATATAATGAAAATGGTGATTTTAAACTCTCTGCACTTGGAGATGGTGACCTTGATATGCCAGCAATGAACCAGCAAGAGGGAACGCTGACTAACATGCATAAACGTGTTACGCCAACTAATGCCGCATTAGAATACAAAGGATATAATCTTAATGACTTAATGAAAGTTTTGGTAGGTGCACCCAATTTTACAGTTGATTGGACAGAAAAACTACCAATGCAAAAGGGTTTCAAGAAAACTAAATTTGATGATTTGCCAAATGGATATCTCAACAATGGTACCGAGAATAGGGGGTATATGCTTGAGAATATTGCTTGCAAAGTAGAAGAGATTGAAGTTAAAAATTTTGATGAGAATGAAGTACTCGAAGGTGAGATTATCTATCGCTGTAATCCACAGAGACAGTTTAATGACTTTAGCAATAAGGCACACCAGATTTTTGAAGCTTTTGGACTCTATGTATCTTCTGAAAAGGCAAAAGAGTTGGGTAAAAAGGTTGAGATTGACTTTGATGGCAGGAGTATTACGGTTGATGTGATTGTAGATGACCGTATGACAGGTGATATTGCAGCACTCTCTGATTTCAAGAGTGCAGAAGATGTCTATAGCCTCTTTGGTAATTCACGATATCAGAAAGTAACAATGAGAAAGGTATAATTATGAAAGCAACAACATATACAAATGTAGAGACATTTGTTACACACTTACCTGAAGTAACAGTGGTGGGCGTATGGATTAAGGCTGTCATTATTTTGGCTGTCATCTCTGCAATTGCAGGATTTGGTACTTACCTTGAAAGAAAGGTATTGGCATTTATGCAACGAAGACTTGGACCAATGCATGTTGGACCCTATGGATTGCTTCAGCTCATTGCTGATGGTATTAAGTTATTTACCAAAGAGGATATTGTGCCGCAGAATGCCAATAAGTTTATCTTTATGGTTGCACCAATTATTACTGCAGCAACAGCATTTATTGCATTAGCAGCAGTACCAGTATTTCCTGACTTCACAATCCCTGAACAGATTCCTGTTTTAGGTGGGACATTTGTTCCTTCTATTGCATCAGATTTAAATATTGGTATCTTATTTGTACTTGGTATGATGGCAGCAGGACTTTATGGCCCACTGCTTGCTGGTATGTCGCAGGCAAACAAATGGGGTATCATTGGTGCAGCACGTACAGCAATACAGTTTCTCTCCTATGAGGTAGTAACAGGGCTTTCTATTCTTGCACCAATTATGTTAGTGGGCTCACTCTCTTTTGTTGACTTTAATAATGCACAAGCAGGTGGGATTAGCCACTGGCTTATTTGGCAACAACCGGTTGCATTTGTACTTTTTCTTATTGCAGGATTTGCAGAAACAAATAGGACACCATTTGATTTGCTTGAAAATGAGGCAGAGATTATTTCTGGTTATGCGACAGAGTATTCTGGTATGCGATGGGGGATGTTTTTTATTGGTGAATATGCAAACATGATCACCATCTCTATTATTGCTGCAATAGTATTTCTTGGTGGATACAGTGAAGGTGGTATTGGGTGGCTAACAATCATTCTAAAAATTGGTTTCTTCTTCTTCCTTATGTTGTGGGTAAGGGCATCGTGGCCTCATATTAGACCTGATCAACTGATGTGGCTTTGCTGGAAGGTATTAATGCCAATAGCGGTAATCAATGTAGTTATCACTGGTATAGTGATGGTGGTATAAGGAGTAGTTATGGGATTAGAACAATTTAAAAATAGAAATATTGGACAACAGGAGTATGTACTTCTTGATCTTGGAGAGACACCGGTAACAGGAATGGCACAGTTTCAGCAGGTTATTAAAAGAACCTTCAAGGGAGAACTCTTTGTGGGGCTTTGGATAACGATGAGAGAGATGATTAACGCACTTTTTAAAGGGCAGATGCATACCGTAAAGTATCCATTTGAGAAGCTACCAATATCACCAAGATACAGAGCAATACATGATATGCTAAGATTACTTGAAAGTGGTCACTATCGGTGTATTGGTTGTGGTTTATGTGAAAAGATTTGTATCTCTAACTGTATTACGATGGATACACGATATGACGAAAACCAGCGCAAAGAAGTGAGTGAATACACTATTAATTTTGGGCGTTGTATCTTTTGTGGATACTGTGCAGAAGTATGTCCAGAGTTAGCGATTGTGCATGGACCCCGTTATGAGACAGCATCAGAGCAGAGAGCAAGTTTCTCTCTCTTTGAAGATATGCTTACACCAATTGATAAGCTCAATTTACAACAGGAGTATGATGGTTTTGGTGCCATCACACCTGATGCAGATGAGAATATTAAGAAAACGCCATTAGCGTATTAAAGGAGAGAAGATGCATGAAACAATAGCTTTTTATCTATTTTCGGTTTTAACAATAGGACTCTTCCTCGTCACTGTAATGAGCAAGAATGTACTATATGCAATGACATCATTGGCAGCAGGTATGGTACTTATTTCTGGATTCTTCTTTATTTTGGGGGCAGATTTTCTTGGTGTTGTACAGCTGATTGTTTATGTTGGTGCAGTGATGGCACTCTACTCGTTTGCTATGATGTTTTTTGATGCAACCAAAGATATTAATGAGAAAAATACATCCGGATCACTCGTCTTTCTTCTTGGGGGACTTAGTGCACTAGTGTTGGTACTAATGTTTATAGGACCAATTCATTCTGAAGCTATCCATGCACTCTATCCAATACATGAGAGTGTGGGTAATGCACAGGATGTGGGTATTGTACTTTTTACAAAGTACCTTGTGCCATTTGAAGTAGCTGCAGTGATGTTGCTTGTGGCAATGATTGCTGGCATTATTCTCGCAGGTAAGAAAATGGATCAGAGTTTAACAAAAGACATAAGTGTAGATGATGAAATCTTGACACAAAAGGATACAAAATGATAGGTCTATCACACTACCTTGTCGTATCGGCAATTCTTTTCTCAGTTGGGTTAATGGGTGTGCTTAGGAGAAGAAACTTACTAATGCTCTTTTTTGCAACTGAGGTTATGCTTAATGCGGTTAATATTGCATTTGCGGCAATTTCATACTACTACAATGATTTAACAGGTCAAATGTTTGCATTCTTTATTATTGCTATTGCAGCGAGTGAAGTGGCAGTAGGTCTTGGTATTCTGATTGTACTTTATAAGAAGCACGGTAGTCTTGATCTTGATGATCTTGCAACAATGAGGGGATAAGTATGGAAAATTTAATATATATAGCACTATTTGCTCCATTTGTAGGATCACTCTTTGCAGCACTATTTGGAATGAGTGAGAGAAGGATATTTGTTGGAATCATTGGTTCAGCTTTGATTGGTATCTCATTTTTGGCATCTGCTATGCTGGCACTATATGTTTTTCAGACAGGTAAAGGTGTGCATGTAACAATGATGGACTGGATTAGTGCAGGTGATCTTCATATTCCATTTGGTTTTATGATTGATCAGGTCTCTGTCACTATGATGACAGTTGTTACACTGGTCTCAACCATTGTTCATATATACTCTATTGGATATATGGATCATGATAAGAGTTTTAACCGCTTCTTCTCATACCTATCTGCATTTGTTTTCTCTATGATGGTTCTTGTTATGAGTGATAACTTTGCAGGACTCTTTATTGGCTGGGAAGGTGTTGGTGTCTGTTCTTGGTTGCTGGTTGGTTTTTGGTACCATAAGCCTGACCAGACAAGAGAAGAGAATCCATCCATCTCTCCTTCTTGGGCAGCGAATGAAGCATTCATCATGAATCGTATTGCTGACCTTGGAATGTTAATTGGTCTTTTTATTATTTATTGGAATGTTGGAAGCTTGCAATATAATGTAGTTTTTTCAACAGTACCTGAACTAAGTGGTACAGTACTTAATGCAGTAGCAATCGCACTTTTCATTGGAGCAATGGGGAAATCAGCACAGTTTCCATTGCATACATGGCTGACAGATGCAATGGAAGGTCCTACACCTGTTTCGGCACTGATTCATGCAGCAACAATGGTAACTGCGGGAGTCTTTTTGGTTATTCGTGCCAACCCTATCTTTGGTATGACACCAGAAGTGAGCTATTTTATCGCAGCACTGGGAACTTTTGTTGCATTTTTTGCAGCATCCATGGCACTGGTTAATAGGGACTTAAAACGCATTATTGCCTTTTCGACCCTTTCACAACTTGGCTATATGTTTGCAGCAGCAGGTCTTGGTGCCTACTGGATTGCACTTTTTCATCTTGCAGCACATGCTTTCTTTAAAGCCCTTCTCTTTCTTGGTGCAGGTAATGTTATGCATGCGATGCACGATGAACTTGATATCTTCAAGATGGGTGGATTAAAACGTGTGATGAAGTGGTCCTATATTTATATGGGTGTAGCATCATTGGCCTTGGCAGGTATTCCATTTTTTGCAGGCTTCTTTTCTAAAGATGCAATTATCGAAACTGCATGGAATGAAGGAACAATTGTACTTTGGGCAATCCTTGTAATTACTGCAGGAATGACAGCATTCTATAGTTTTAGACAGGTATTCTTGACCTTTAAAGGAAATGAACGATATCCTGAAGAAATTAATTACTTTAAAGATGGGAAGCATCATCCACATGAGATGTATGGTTATGTGTTGATTGCTATGTCTCCACTTGCAATTCTTGCAGTGGTGGCCGGTTTTGGAATGAATAAATTTGAACATTTTGTAACAAAATTACTTCCAGAATATCATATGAGTGAGCATACACATCATATTGCATGGATTCTTGGATTTATTGTATTGATATTTGCTGTAGGTGGTATTGTATTGGCATATAAAAAGTACTATAAGGAGCTTAAGAGAGATGATATACTTGAGCAAAGTTGGTACTATAAATTACTTGCTAATCAGTACTATATTCCAAATATCTATGAAGAGTTTATTACCAAGCCTTACGCAATGATCTCTGATATGATGTGGAATAAGATTGATCTTAAAATTGTTGATACAACAGTTGATGGGATTGCAAAGTTCCTTTACAAGACAGGCGATAGTTCAAGAAAAATGCAAACAGGTAATCTCTCTAACTATCTAAATTGGATGGCTGTGGGTGCCGTATTACTGCTAGTTGCTGCAACAATCTCTGTTGTAGTGCTAGGTTAAGGAGAGCCAAATGGATAGTATTTTAAGTGTATTAATATTTTTCCCAGCAATTGCAGGATTGCTTGGATTTGTTGTAGATAAAAATAGTGCAAGAGTCTATGGTATCACTGTTGCTATAATTGAGTTTCTACTCTCTTTATGGCTTTGGTTTAGTTTTGATGCTAATGATGCAGGTATGCAGTTCGTTGAAATGATTCCATTGATCCCTAACCTTGGAGTAAATTATTATCTTGGAGTAGATGGTATTTCTCTCTTTATTGTTCTTATGACAACACTCATGACCATGATTGGTATGATTAGTATGACCATAGAGAAAAATATGAAAAATATGGTTATCACACTTCTCTTTCTTGAGATGACCATGATTGGTGTTTTCATGGCGCTTGATGCAATTATTTTTTATCTTTTTTGGGAGTTATCGCTGGTACCAATGTTCTACATTGTTGGTGCATGGGGAGGCCCACTACGTATTTATGCTGCAATCAAATTTTTCCTCTATACCTTTATGGGATCTTTAATTATGCTAGTTGGTATGCTTTTTGTTGCATATGTCTACCATAGCTTGACTGGTATATGGAGCTTTGCAATTACTGATTGGTATGCATTGGTATTACCTATAGATTATCAGCTATGGCTCTTTGTGGCATTTTTTCTTGGGTTTGCTATTAAGGTACCAATGTTTCCGTTTCATACATGGCTTCCCTATGCACATGGTCAGGCACCAACTATCGGCTCAGTCATTCTTGCTGCAGTTTTATTGAAGATGGGTACTTATGGATTTGTAAGATTTTCTCTACCAATACTTCCTGACGCATCCGTGATGATGATTACACCAATTGCAGTACTCTCAATTATTATGATCATTTATACTGCAATGGTTGCCTATGCACAAAAAGATATGAAGCAGGTTGTTGCCTATTCATCTGTTTCGCATATGGGTATTATTATGATTGGTATTTTTGCTATGAATGCTGAGGGTATTGGTGGTTCTATTTTCCAGATGCTTTCGCATGGTATTGTTTCAGGGGCACTTTTTATGCTTGTTGGTGTTATCTATGACCGAAGACATACAAAATTGATGAGTGAGTTTGGTGGACTTGCGGCAGTCATGCCTAAATATGCTGTCATTTTTGGGATTATGCTGATGGCATCAGTTGGTTTGCCATTGACAATTGGATTTGTTGGAGAGTTTTTGGTACTACTTGGTTTCTATCAAATTTCTCCAATTATGACAATATTTGCTGGCACATCAATTATTATTGGTTCGGTCTATATGCTAGCAGTCTTTAAAAAGAGTTTTTTTGGTCCTGTAACTAAAAAGGAGAATCAAAAATTAATAGACCTTACACCAAAAGAAATATGGTCGCTTGTACCACTTGTGGCAATAGTAATTTGGCTGGGGGTTTACCCTAAGCCAGTCCTTGACCCAATCAATAAGTCAGTTAATGCAATGTTAGTTTTCATGAATGAAAAAGCAATCACAAGTGAGGCAAAGGATATTATTAGAGTGCCAAAGTTAGTGATTAATGCAGGGGGGGTAAAATAATGTTAGAACCAATTAAAGTAAGCTTGGAGAGTTTAAACCTTGTTGCCCTAGCACCAATGCTGCTTGCTATTGCAGGTGGCTTAGCGATTTTGATACTTGATTTGATTAATGAAAAGTTACACAAGTCACTTTATGTTATGTTGACAATCTTAATCCTTATGGTTGATTTTGGTGTAACTATTGGTCTTAATATCAATGAACGTGGTTTTTTTGATGTAATGCTCATAGATGGTATTTCTATCATATCACAATTACTAATTATTGTGGCATCTATTCTGTTTACACCACTTGCATTAACATCTAAGCGTTTTCATGAGTACTCTTACCCAGAGTTTTTTGCACTTTTCCTTTTTATGGTAGCAGGTCTTCAGTTTATGGTGGCAAGTGATAATTTAATTTTAATTTTTGTAGGTCTCGAAACAGCATCACTTTCACTCTATACGTTGATTGCACTACACAATAGGAGCAACTCCTATGAGGCAGCAGTTAAGTACTTCACAATGGGTGCATTGGCAGTAGGTTTTTTTGCAATGGGTTCGGCAGTTATATATGCATTGACTGGTTCGGTAGAGCTTTATCAAGTTGTAAAGGTACTTTCAGTACGGCTCAATGAACCAGACACCATGATGTTGATTTTTGGTTCTTCTGTATTGCTAATGGCAGCACTAGCATTTAAGTTATCGCTCTTTCCATTTCATACTTGGGCACCAGATGTCTATGAAGGTGCTTCTGCGCCGTTAGCTGGATATATGTCCATTGTACCAAAGATTGCATCATTTGTAGTAGCAATCAGAATATTTGGAATGTATCTTGATCTTGGTGTGGAATGGGTTCGTACTATGATTTTGGTACTTGCTGTAGTTACTATGACAATTACAAATGTTATGGCACTTGTGCAAGAAGATGTCAAACGTATGCTTGCTTATTCATCAATTTCTCATGCTGGATTTATCATGGCAGCATTAGCACTTAATACAACCGAAGCAACAACTAGTATCTTCTTTTACTATGCACTCTTTATGTTTACTAATCTTGGTGCATTTGCAATGCTGTGGATTTCTCGTCATAAAGCTAGAAGATTTAATACACGTTACGATCATCCATATGAGAAGTTTTCTGGTCTAATTCAAATTATGCCTATGGGTGCAGTGATTATGGCACTGTTTATGCTCTCATTGGCAGGAGTACCACCATTCTCTGTCTTTTGGGGTAAGATTTATGTTATGCAGGCAACGGTCAATGCTGGATATATTTGGCTTGCAGTTGTTATGGGACTCAACTCAGCAATAGCAGCATATTACTACCTTAAGTTGGTAGTCTATATGTTCCTCAAAGATTCAGTAAAAGATGTTGATACGGTTTACTATAACCTTTCACGCCCACTTATGGTAGTTATTGGATTTGCAGCAATAGCAACAATTGCAGCTATCTTCTACGTACAACCATTGGTATCGTACCTCTACTATATGATTTCTGCTTCAGGATATTAATATACAAGTACTCAGCATCTACTGCTGAATACTTTACTTTTCTCTGAACCCTTTAAATGGATGATCTAGCAATAATATTTCTAGTTCTTCTGGGTTTCTGCGTATTGCCTTGTTAAATTGTGAACGGTTGAAAGTCTCTTGACGTTTTGCCAGTCTTCCTGTGTTAATCATAATTTTGTCCATAAGTGCTACTTTGTTATAAATACCATCAAGATAAGCAAGAGTCTCTTTAATGCCAATGGCTTTCATACAGTTAGGTGCACGAGTATACTTCTTTTCTAATGAAAAAACTTCATCAATGAGCCCTTCTTGTATCATCTGTTTTGTACGTTGTTCAATGCGTTTTCTAAGCATATCACGCTTCCATACGATTTCATAAAGAGGCAATGGTTCTGCAATAATTGGTTTTGGAGGATTAGCTTTAAAATAGACACTCGGTATCTTGCCTGTGGCGAGGTAAACTTCTAATGCCTTTGTGATACGATAGGTATCCTTTGGTTCTATCCTTTTCATATACAAAGGATCACACTTTGCTAGCATTTCATAGACTGCCATTGGATTTTTCATGTGCATGCGGATCTCTTTTGCTTGTGTGTTTGAAAGTAGAGGGCGTTTAGATATTCCTTCAAGAAGTATTTTAAGGTAAAAACTTGTTCCTCCCACAATAATAAGATTTTTGTTCTTCTCTTGACACAATTTGTGCACATCTTTGTAGAGCTTAATAAATATGGTAACATCAAAGGCTTCATTTGGGAAGAGGTGATCAATACCAAAATGTTTAATTCCTTTCTGTACATCCTGTGTTGGTTTAGCGGAGACAATATTAACCTCTTTGTATACTGATAGCGAATCAAGAGAAAGAATATAGGCATTATGTGCATGTGCTATTTTAACAGCTAGTGTAGTTTTTCCTGAAGCAGTGGAGCCAATAAGTGCCAATTGTTTGAAGCCTAACATAATATAATCATAACAAGTTACTGCTAAGGGTTAAGTCTGAAAAGTGTAAAATACACATATGAATCTATTTGAAAAATATAACCATTTTAACTTTGCAAATCTTATTACCTTTGGCAATATTGCCTGTGGCGTAATAGCAATGTACTTTATTCAACAGAATAACTTTTTTCTAGCAATTATATTGGCATGGATTGCTGGAATTTTAGATATTGCAGACGGTAAAATGGCACGAAAGTATAATCTCTCTACTGAGTTTGGCGTACAGCTTGATAGTTTTGCAGATTTTCTTTCTTTTGTGGTAATGCCAGCTTTTTTGCTCTTTTATGCGACAAGATATTATGTGGCACTCAGCGGAATAGAGGAGTTTGTACTCGGACTAGTGTTTATTTGGTATATTATCTCTGGTCTTAGGCGTTTAGTAGAGTTTAATCTTAAGGTTGATGCAGGAAAAGTTTCAAAGTACTTTGAAGGAGTCCCTACACCATTGGGTGCAATTCTTCTATGGATTATCTATTTATTGACAGCATATGATATACTAACGAGTGGATATATTATTGCTATACTAGTATTGATAGTTTCAGAATCACTTAATAGTAATTTAAAAATTCCCCACCCATAAGACCCTCCTCTTGGAGTAGTGATATTGATTACTTACGAGTATTGAAGTGTGGTCAAAAGAGTAAAGCAGAAGGATAAAACTTGAAAGAGAATATATTTCTCAAAAAATTAAATTATTTTTCTGAATTGGTAATGTTTAAACATTCAATATTT